>NZ_JAGGLG010000003.1 GCF_017874315.1 Symbiobacterium terraclitae
GCGCCAGAGGCCCCAGCCCTACTTACCTGGGGGCGCTGGAGGATGCTCAGGCCTCCGTCGACAGGGGCAAGCCCGAAGCCCCCGCCTCACTCTCCGGGGCGCGCCAGAGGTCCCTGCCTCACTTACCTGAGCGCGCTGGAGGACGCTCCCGCCTCCGTCGCCAGGGGCAAGCCCGAAGCTCTCGCCTCACTCACCAGGGGCACACCAGAGGTCCCTGCCTCACCTGCCTGACCGCGCCTGAAAACTGCTGTAACGCTCACGATGCGGCTCGGCCATGACCCACCCGGTGCGCAGCAAGGGCTGCAACAGGCCAATGCGGTGCAGGCGGCACGATGTCACGGAACCAGGCCAGATAATGGGCGAGGTAGCGGGTTGCCACGCCCCGGAATCGCCGCAGCCAGTAGTCCGGTAGGACAGGGCACCGGATTGGAGTCGCGTCAGGATGAGGCCACCGGGCGTCGGCAGGCCTGATAGCTCGCTGTTGCCGCTGGTTCGCCATGGCTGCGTAGCCGTTGTGGTGCGTCAGGTCCAGAATCTCGCACGCCCCTCGCAGTTCGGGCCAGCCGAATGCGTAGACATGCGACCCCCGCTCCACGAGCTGCGCAAGGCCCTTGGCAAGGTACTCGGGGCTGATCCTCCCTTGCCCGACGATCGCAAGCTCGTATGTCTGCCCGGACTGGGCCGCCATCACGCCAACGGGCCGCCCATCGATGAGCAGCCGGAACCGCCGCCGTGCTCCTCCCGGTACAGGTGGCCGGACCCGTTCATCCGCATGCGGCCCGTGTCGGAGGATGTTCCAGTAGCCCCAGCTGCCGGGGCCGTTACAGACCCGGCTCCCCTTCTCTGAGTACTTCACAAGGCACATGGACACCGACACCGCGCCGCCCAGCCGTCTGGCCTTCCGCGTGAGCGCAGCCAGCGCGCGGTGACGCCAGTGAAAAGCTGTCGACACGCTGATCTTGAGCAGCGAGGCCGTTCGGCGTAAGGACAGGCTCTCCCTCAGAAGCTGCACCATGGCGTTCCATTCTGGGAGCTTCCGCAGCCGGTAGGCTGGCTTGCCCGTGAGCGGGCTGAAGGTGCGACGGCACGACTGGCACAGGTACCGCTGCACCCGGTCGCCTGACGCCAGACGGAAGGTGCCGTTCCTCACCACCCGTGAGCTCTGGCACCGTGGGCAGGATTCCCGTTCAGCCGGGCGAGGAGCCCAGTCTTCCCGCGCTCCGTCCGACACCCGCATGAGGTCGGTGTGATCGCCATGAGGAGGTGCACTCAGATCGTGCTGCAGCGTCGCCACTGCCGGCATGATGGCACCTCCTCTCATCACTGGATGCCACATCCAGTTTACCGCACATCTGTTCGTGTGTCTAGACCCACCTGATCACCCGAGTGGGTGATTTTGCTGCCTGATCCGGTGCCGCATCGGTCTCGCCCGTACCACTCTCGATCAGCGGTGAGCTAGATCAGACCGGGCGGCGGAAGCGAGTACCAGGGCAATCGGCAAGAGGAGGTGCGTGGGCTCGCATGACGGTCAGACACGGCATCGGGGCGCAGCCCCCCGTTGCTGGCCCCGCTCCCGGTGCCTGATCCCCGCCGGCCCTCCCCCATCAACAGTGAGCCAGAACAGACCGTATGCGGCGGAACCAAGTGCTAGGGCACGGCCAAGAGGGGGTACCAGGGCTAGCCTGACAGACAGGCGCGACGGGGTGTGGTCCCCCGTGCCTGTCCCCGCCCCCGGCGCCTGATTCCCGCCGCCCCTCCCCCATCAACAGTGGGCTAGAACAGACCGTATACGGCGGAACCGAGTGCTAGGGCACGGGCACGAGGGGGTACCAGGGCTCGCCTGACAGTCAGACGCGACGGGGTGCGGTCCCCCGTGCCTGCTTCTGCTTCTGCTTCTGCTCCCGCCCCCGGCGCCCGATTCCCGCCGGCCCCTGCGTCAACAGTGAGCCAGAACAGACCGTATGCGGCGGAACGGGGGTACCCGGCCCGGGTTGCGACCGGGGAAGGTTCTGCGCCAGCCCGGTCCGCGCCCCGAACACGGTGCGAGCCGGCCCGCGCCTCGAGTTGGACGTCAGCCCGAACCTCGATAACGAACAAGGCGCCGACGGACTGTCGGCGCCCAGATGACCTACCGATATGGATCACTTGAAAAGAGCCTGGCAGGCGAGCCGGCTGCCCTTCGCGAGGCGTTCGCCCAGCTGCTGCTCCTCGAAAGGCGTGGGCTCCGTCAAGAGGTGGGCAGTGTCCTTCGGCCACTGCACCAGGCACTGCTCGGTGGTGTGCGACTTGCCGTCGCAGTCGCACGTGATCGGGATGCCCTGCTCCACCAGGGCGTCGAGCAGCCTCATGCCGGAGCGGGTGTGGACCAGGTACTCCTCATCCTTGTACTTGATACGCCGCATTCGCTGTCCCCTCCCTGCCAGCATGATATCACTCCGCGAATTCGAACAGCAAGAGAGACCGGCGAACACCGGTCCCCCGATCTGGCCACTTATGCAGACTTGCTGGTGCTCTCGCTGGACGACTCGGACTCCGACTTCTTGCTCTTCCCCGTGAACTTCTGACCCACGGCGATGTGGCCGTTCTCCAGCCCATGGGCAGCGAAGGCGGAGACTAGACGCCGGGCGCCTACATGACCGCACTTCGGGCACTTCTGCGCCTCGCCAGTGGTGTTCAGCGGCACCAGTTCCTCAAAGACATGGCTGCACTCGCTGCACTTGAACTCGTAGATCGGCATACCGGTCTCCCCCCCATCCGATATGATCATGACGATCCAATTTTACCTGCGCCATGAGGGAGATTCAAGGGGATTTTAGCACTCGTCACCCTCGAGTGCTAACCTGGTCCTTGGGCTTCACCAGCGGGATGCCCTCCCGGCAGAGCGGGCACTCCTCGGGCGCCCAGGACGCCACATCGACCCGGACAAGCGACCGCAGCGGCACGCCGAAATCGACCTGTCCGCCCGAGCGGTCGACGATGCAGCCCACGCCCACCAGCGTCGGCCCGTACGGTCGGAGTGCGGCAATCGCCTTGCTGACCGATCCGCCGGTGGTGACGGCGTCCTCGACCATGAGGACGCGCTCGCCCGGCCGCAGGCTCCACTGGCGCTTCAGGGCCATCCCGCCGTCCTCGGTCTTCTCGGTGAAGACGGCCCGCACGTGGCCGCCCGTCAGACGCCCCAGCTGGCGGGCGACCTCGTAGGCCAAGATGATCCCGCCCGTGGCCGGTCCCGCTACCGTCTCCACCTCGTCGGCGGCGAACAGGGCCGCCAGCCCTGCGCACAGCCGCTCGGTCGCTTCGGGGTACTGGAACGTATGGGGCATCAGGAAGAACCGGTCGGAGTGTCGGCCCGAAGTCAGGCGGAAGTGGCCCTCCTGAAGGGTGCCCGTTTGCCGCAGCAGATCGAGCACGGCGTCTGCGTCCAGGTTCCGGGACATGCTTGACCCTCCTTTGTACGGGCGGCTAGGCGCGGTCGGCGTCCTTCAGGAACTGCCGCAGGCTCTCCGCCGCCTCGCCCGACGGGCGCCGCGCCGCCGGTGCAGCGGACGGATGACCCGAGCCCCGGTGGGAACCGCTGCCCGCTGAGGCGCCCCCCACTGCTGGACCGTTGGTGACCCCTCCCGGGCCGGTAGCGCCCGCTCCCGGGCCGGCGCCGCCCCTCGCTCCAGCGTTGCCCCTCGCTCCAGCGTTGCCCCTCGCTCCAGCGTTGCCCCTCGCTCCAGCGTTGCCCCTCGCTCCGGCCTCGCCTTTCGGTCTGGCGGCGCCGATGAGGTCGGCGACGCGCCGGTAGCCGTGATCGGCCATGAACCGGGCCATCTCCTCGGCAACGGTGAGCGGCGCACGGGGGTTGACGAAGCAGGCGGTGCCCACCTGTACGGCGGATGCGCCGGCCATCAGGAACTCGACGGCGTCCTCGCCGGTCATGATGCCGCCGATGCCGATCACGGGGATCTGCACCGCACCGGCGACCTGCCAGACCATCCGCAGGGCGATCGGCTTGACGGCCGGGCCCGAGAGTCCGCCGAACACGTTGCCCAGGTGCGGGCGGCGCCGGCGGATGTCGATGGACATGCCCAATAGGGTGTTGATCACGGAGAGCCCGTCCGCGCCGGCGCCCTCCACGGCGCGTGCGATCTCGACGATGTCCGTCACGTTGGGCGACAGCTTCACGATCAGCGGCAGGGTGGTAGCCCGGCGCACGGCCGCGGTCACCTCCGCGGCGCCCCGGCACGTGGTGCCGAAGGCCATCCCGCCCTCCTTGACGTTGGGGCAGGAGATGTTCAGCTCGAGGGCGGCGACGCCCGACCCCTCGAGGCGGCGCGCCACGTCGACGTACTCCTCGACGGTCCGACCCACGATGTTGACGATCACCGTGGCCCCCTGCTCCTGCAGCCAGGGCCAGTCGACGGTCAGGAAGTGGTCGACACCGGGGTTCTGCAGCCCGATGGCGTTCAGCATCCCGCCGGGGGTCTCGACTACCCGGGTCCCGGGGTTGCCGGCCCAGGGCTCGGAGGACGTGCCCTTCACGCAGATGGCACCGAGGTCGGCGAGGTCGAGGACGCCGGCGAACTCGCGGCCGTAGCCGAAGCATCCGGAGGCGGGCCAGACGGGCGTCTTGAAGGTCCTGCCGAAGAGCTCAACGCGCATGTCAGGAGCAAGGTCAGAACCCACCGAGCACCACCTCCTCCGCCGGGAAGACGGGGCCATCCTGGCACGTCTTCAGGTAGCCGCCGCCGGCCCTGGGCACCGTGCAGCCAAGGCAGGCGCCGAAGCCGCAGGCCATGAACCGCTCCACCGACACGAAGCAGGGCACGCCGGCGGCAGCGCAGCGCTCCTTCACGGCCACCAGCATCGGCTCCGGGCCGCACGCCCAGACCTCGCCGGCGTGGGTGGTGTCAACCCCCGCCCCGCGGCCGCCAACCCGATCGGTACCGACCAACAGTCTGTCCAGTACATCCGTGACGAGGCCCCGCTGCCCCGCAGAGCCATCGTCGGTCACGGTGATCACCTCGACACCGGTTGCCGCGACCTCCCGAGCACCGGCCAGGTACCGGGCGCTGCGGGCACCGAGGATGGCCAGCGCGGGACGCCCGGCCTGCACAGCCCAGCGGGCGGCGGCCGCCATCGGCGGGATGCCGAGCCCGCCGCCGATCAGCAGCAGCCGTCCCCGTCCGGCGGCCGGGGCGGGGAACGAGTGGCCGAGCGGCCCCAACAGGTCGACGGTGTCGCCCGGCTGGAGCGCAGCCAGGGCGCGGGTGCCGCGGCCCACGACCCGGTAGATCAGGCTGACCTCCCCGGCCTCGGGCCGGATCTCGCAGAGCGAGAGCGGCCGGCGCAGCAGCGGGTCGATGGCGGGTGTCCCGCCCGGGTGGCGCGCCACGGGGTGGATCTCCACGAACTGCCCCGCAGTCGCCCGTCGCGCCACCTCGGGGGCGGCGAGGGTGAGCTTGTAGATCTCGCCGTCCCCGTCGTGGGCGAGGACGCGCGCCTGCTCCATCACCCACGCCGCCCGCACCCGGGCCTGCCGGAGCGCCACTTGCTCGGGCGGCCTCATTCGGCGATCACCTTCATCTCGAGCATCCGCAGCCGGCCGCCGACGACCGTGGCGTGGGGCGCGCCGGTGAGGGTCCAGCCGATGAACGGCGAGTTCTTGGACTTCGAAGCCATCTCCTCGGCCCGCACGGTCCAGGTGCGGTCGAGGTCCAGGATCGTGATGTCCGCCTCGGCCCCCTCGGTCAGGGCGGGCGGGGTCCGCCTGATCAGCTGCGCGGGACGGGTGGACATGAGGAGGATCAACTGCTCCAGGCTGATCACGCCCGGCCGCACCAGGCGGTCGAGGGCGAGGCCCACCGCCGTCTCGAGTCCCGTGATGCCGAAGGCCGCCAGCGGGTACTCCACGTCCTTCTCGTCGATGTGGTGCGGGGCGTGGTCGGTGGCGATCACGTCGATGGTGCCGTCGGCGATGCCCTCCAGGATCGCCTGCCGGTCCGCCTCCTCCCGCAGGGGCGGGTTCATCTTGGTGTTGGTGGAGTAGGCCATGTCGGCCACGGCCTGGTCGGTGAGGGTAAAGTGGTGCGGCGTCGCCTCCGCCGTCACCCGGGCGCCGAGGGCCTTGCCCCAGCGGACCAGGTCCACGGAGCGGCGGCTGGAGAGGTGCTGGATGTGGACCCGGGCGCCGGTCTCCAGCGCCAGCAGGATGTTGCGGGCGACGTGGACCTCCTCGGAGGCGGAGGGGATCCCCTTCAGGCCCAGCGCGGAGGAGACCCGCCCCTCGTGCATGCAGCCGCTGCCCGAGAGCGACTTGTCCTCGCAGTGGTCCATGACGGGCAGGTCGAACTGGCTGGCGTAGATCATCGCCTGGCGCATGGTCTCCGCCCGGTCGACGGGGCGGCCGTCGTCCGTGATGGCGCAGGCGCCGGCCTCGTACATCTCGCCGATCTCGGCCAGCTCCTCGCCCTTGGAGCCCTTGGTGATCGCACCGGTCGGCCAGACCCGGCAGAGCCCCTCCCGGGCGGCCAGGTCCACCAGATACGAGACCAGCGGGGCGCTGTCCACCACCGGGCGGGTGTTGGGCATGCAGACGACGCCGACGAACCCGCCGCGCACCGCGGCCGCGGTGCCGGTGCGCATGTCCTCCTTGTACTCCTGGCCCGGGACGCGCAGGTGCACGTGGACGTCGATGAAGCCAGGCGCCACCACCTTGCCGGTAGCGTCGATGACCGCGGCGCCCTCCGGGGCCGGCAGGTCCGTCCCGATGGCCCGGATCCGCCCGCCCACGACCAGCAGGTCCGCCACGCGGTCGACGCGGCTCGCGGGGTCCAGGAGCCGGCCGTTCCGGATCAGCAGGGTGCTCATGCCGGTTCACCCCCTCCCAGCAGGAGATAGAGCAGGGCCATGCGGACCGCCACGCCGTTGGTGACCTGCTCGGTGATCACGGACTGGGCGCCGTCGGCCACAGCCGTGGAGATCTCGACGCCCCGGTTCATGGGGCCGGGGTGCATCAGCAGCGCGTCGGGCTTGGCCAGCCGCAGCCGCGCCTCGGTCACGCCCCAGAACTTGTGGTACTCGGCCACGGTGGGGAAGAGCCCCTTCTCCTGCCGTTCCAGCTGCAGCCTGAGGACGTTGACCACGTCGGCCCCCTCCAGCGCCTCCTCCACACGTGTGGTGGTGCGGACGCCGTACGCCTCGAAGCCGCGGGCCAGCAGGGTGGACGGGCCCGCCAGCCAGATCTCCGCCCCGTACTTGGAGAGCCCGTAGATGTTGGACCGGGCGACCCGGCTGTGGTACGAGTCGCCGACGATGGCCACCTTCAGCCCCTTGAAGCCGCCCTTCCGCTGCCGGATCGTCAGCATGTCCAGGAGCCCTTGGGTCGGGTGCTCGTGCAGGCCGTCGCCGGCGTTGATGACCGACGCCCTGAGGGCCCGGGCCAGGAGGTGGGGCGCCCCGCCCATCGAGTGGCGGACGACCACCGCATCGATCCCCATCGCCTCCAGGTTGCGGGCGGTGTCCTTCAGGGTCTCGCCCTTCTGAACGGAGCTGGTAGCTGCCGAGACGTTGATCACGTCCGCCCCCAGGTACTTGGCTGCCAGTTCGAACGACCGGGCCGTGCGGGTGGAGTTCTCGTAGAACAGGGTGACGATCGCCTTGCCCCGCAGGGTGGGCACCTTCTTGATGGGACGGGTTGCCAGGTCCTTCAAGGCCTCTGCCGTGTCCAGGATCAGGTCGATCTCCTCGACGGTCATCTCCTGCAGGCCCAGGATATCCTTGCGCGCAAGTCCGGCCATGTTCATCCTCCTTCTGGGCGCAGGGCGGAACGCCAGGCAGCGGGCGGTGGGCCTTACTCGATGTCGTAGAGGGCGACGAAGTCCTCGCCGTCCACCTCGGTCATGTGCACCTCCACCCGCTCCCGGCGGGACGTAGGTACGTTCTTGCCGACGTAGTCTGCCCGGATCGGCAGCTCGCGGTGACCCCGGTCGACCAGGACGGCCAGCTGGATCGCGGCGGGCCGGCCGATGTCCAGCAGGGCGTCCAGCGCGGCACGGGCCGTGCGGCCGGTGTAGAGCACGTCGTCCACCAGCACCACCACGGTGCCCGGGAGCTTGAAGTTGACCTCGCTCTTGTGGACCACCGGCAGGGCGGCCAGCTCGGTCAGGTCGTCCCGGTAGAGGGTGATGTCCAGGCTGCCGACGGGCACGTCGCGTCCCTCGAACTCCTTCAGCCGGGCCGCCAGCCGCTGGGCCAGGGGGATGCCCCTCCGGCGGATGCCGACCAGGGCCACATGCTCGGTGCCCTTGTTCCGCTCGATGATCTCGTGGGCGATGCGGGACAGGGCCCGGTTCATCTGCGTCGCGTCCATCAGAAGCGCCTTGGGCTCGTTCATGGAAGCCACCTCCTCGTGGGCACGAAAAAGCTCCTTGCCCGATGGCGGCAAGGAGGTCGTCTGACCCGGAGTTCGCCGGCGCGCACGGAGAGTCGGCGCCGGGGACCTGCGGTTGCAGTATTCCTGCTCCTTACCAGCCTCACGGGACTGGGTTAAAGTAGCATGTCCTGTGCCCACGTTATCATCTGGGGTGCGCAAGGTCAAGGGCCATTGCAGACGTAACCTTTCGGCGGGGTTCGACCCGCCGGCTGGTCGCGCTTACCATGCAAGGAGGCCGTCGGCCAGGGCCCTTCCGATGATCCCCTTCTGGATCTGACTGGTCCCCTCCACGATCGTGAGCTGCCGGGCATCCCGGACGAAGCGGGCCATCGGGTACTCCTCCATGTAGCCCACGGCGCCCATCATCTGCAGGCAGTCGTTGCTCGCCCTCACGGCCAGTTCGGTGGCCCTGAGCTTGGCCATGGAGAGGAAGTGGGCCGCCTCCCGCCCCACCTTCCCCTGGTCGACCAGGCTCGCGGCCCGGTAGGTGAGCAGGCGACAGGCCTCGATCTCCGCTGCCAGATCGGCCGCCATCCACTGCAGCCCCTGGTGTTCGATGATCGGCCTGCCGAAGGTGTGGCGGCTCCGGGCGAACTCCACCCAGTACATCAGGGCGCCCTCGGCGAGGCCGACACCCCGCGCCGCCACCACCGGCCGCACGGCGTTCAGGTTCTGCATGATCAGCTTGAAGCCCTCATTCTCCTGCCCCAGGAGGCAGCTCGCCGGAACCACGACATCCTCGAAGATGACCTGGTGCACGGGGATCCCCCGCACGCCCATCTTCTGCTCCTTCTTGCCCACCGTGACACCGGGGGTGTCGCGGTCGACCACGAAGACCGAGAAGCCCCGTGCCCCGGGGACGTCGGTCCGGGTCTTGGCGGCCACGATGAAGAAGTCCGCCACGCCGGCCCCGCTGATCCAGCTCTTGGTGCCGTTGATGACGTAGCGGTCGCCCCTCCGCTCCGCCCGCGTCCGGATGGACTGCGTATCGGAGCCGGCGTCGGGCTCCGAGAGGCAGAACGACCCTCTCCGCCGACCGGTCGCCGTGCCCCGCAGGTACTCCTGCTTCTGCGCCTCGGTCCCCGCGAGGGAAATCGCCATGGTGCTCAGGCGGGTCAGGAGAAGCATCAGGCCCGCCGCGCAGCAGTGCTTGGCTACCTCCTCCACCGCCAGGACCAGGCCGAGGCACCCGAGGCCCGCACCGCCGTACTCCTCGGGGATCGCCACGCCCAGCAGCCCCGTCTCTCTGAAAGCCTGGAAGTAGTCCTCGGGGTATTCGCCCTTGACAAACATCTCAACGATCTAGCCAGGCAGCACGGTGACCCAACTCCATGTGAAGGCCGAGTCGCGCGCATTGGCGGCGCCCCCACAACAGAGGGGGCGCCGCCCGTCCGTGTTGTCGCAGCTCACCACGCCAGCTTGCCCGCCGCCTGGAGGGCGCCGTTGATGTCCCGGTTCATGGCCGCCACCGCCCCGGCGATGGCGGCCGCGGCCTCCTGCGGTGACGGGTCGGTGCCCGGATAGGCGTAGATGATCGACCGGGACGCGTTGATCACCGCCCCCAGCCCGTCCAGATTGAAGGCGCCGACCACGTCATCCGCCGTGCCGCCCTGCGCGCCGTAGCCCGGCACCAGCAGGATTGCCCGGGGCATCTCCGCCCGGTAGCGCTTCAGGTCCTCGGGGTAGGTCGCGCCGACCACCGCCCCGACGGCGGAGTAACCCGCCTGCCCCACCAGCCGGGACCCCAGCGAGTCCACCAGCTTGGCCACCTGCTGGGCTACCGTCTCGCCGGAGAGCAGCGGCTGGTCCTGCAGCTCCCCCGAGGAGGGGTTGGAGGTCTTCACCAGGATGAACAGCCCGGTCCCCCGGGCCTCGGCCCGCCGCACGAACGGCACCAGCCCGTCGCTGCCCAGGTAGGGGTTGACGGTGAGCGAGTCGGCCCACTGGTCGGGCTCCTCCCAGGTCTCCAGCGGGCTCGGGTGGCCGAAGAAGGCCGAGGCGTAGCCCTCCGCGGTGGAGCCGATGTCGCCCCGCTTCGCGTCGGCGATGGTGAGCAGGCCCTTGCTGCGGGCGTAGCGCACCGTCTCCCAGAAGGCCGCCACGCCGTGCTCGCCATAGAGTTCGTAGAATGCGGACTGCGGCTTCACCAGGGCGACCTGGTCGGCCACCGCGTCGATGACCAGGCGGTTGAAGGCCAGGATGGCCGCCGCGGCGCCCCGGGCGGTCTTGCCGTACTGCGCAGCGGCCTCCCGCTTGATGAACTCGGGAAGCCTGGGCAGCACGGGGTCGAGCCCCACCACGGCGTGGGAGCGGCGCAGCTTCACGGCTGCGCACAGCCGGTCGGCGAAGTTCCGGGCCACGGCGTCATGCCTCCTCCCGCAGTCTCTGGATGACCGCCATCATGTCGGCCGGCGGCTCGGCCGTGAACTCCATCCACTCGCCCGTGGCGGGGTGCCGGAAACCCAGCTGCCGGGCGTGCAGGGCCTGGGGCGGCATGCCCAGGTGCGGCTTCCGGGTGCCGTAGAGCGGGTCGGAGACCACCGGGTGGCCGATGAAGGAGAGATGGACGCGGATCTGGTGCGTCCGGCCGGTCTCCAGCTGGCACTCGAGCAGCGCGTACCCCCGGTACCGCTCCAGCACCCGGAAGCGGGTGATGGCCTCCCGCCCGGTCTTGGTGTTGACCGCCATCCGCTTGCGGTCCGTCGGATGCCGCCCGATGGGCGCCTCGATCCGCCCGGCATCCGGCATGCTGTTGCCGTGGACCAGCGCCCAGTAGATACGCCGGGCCGTGTGCTCCCGGATCTGATCCTGCAGGCTCGCCATCGCCCGCTCGGTCTTGGCGACCACCAGCAGTCCGGTCGTGTCCTTGTCCAGCCGGTGGACGATGCCGGGGCGCAGCTCCCCGCCGATTCCTTCCAAGTCCTCCACCTTGTCGAGCACGGCATGGACGAGCGTTCCCCTCCAGTGGCCCGCGGCCGGGTGGACGACCAGCCCCCGCTGCTTGTTGATGACCAGCAGGTCCTCGTCCTCGTAGACGATATCCAAAGGGATGTCCTCGGGCTCCAGGTCCACAGGCTCCGGATCGGGGATCGCGACCACGATCTCGTCCCCGGGCTCCACCGACTGCTTCGCCTTCGGCACCACCCCGTTCAGGGTGACGTGCCCCTCCTCGATCAGACCCTTGATACGAGAGCGGGAGAGCCCCAGCTCCTCCCGCCCGGCGAGGAAGGCGTCGAGGCGGCCGTGGCTCTCCTCTGCGACGATCCGAATCTCCCTCACGCCCTGCTCTCCCTCTCCGTCAGCAGCAGGTGGAGGAACAGGAGTCCTACCCCCACCGTCACGCAGATGTCCGCTACATTAAAGTTCGGAAAGTAGTAGTCTCGCCAGTAGAACAGGAGGAAGTCCACCACTCGCCCGGTGACGATGCGGTCGATCATGTTCCCCACGGCGCCGCCCATGATCAGCCCCAGCGAGAGGCGGACCAGCGGGTGGCGGGCCTCAGGCTGTCGGAGGTAGTAGAGGATGCCCACCACGGCCGCAGCCGCCACGGCGACAAAGAACCAGCGCCCGTTCTTGAGCATGCCAAAGGCCGCACCCGTATTGTGCACGTACTGCAGGGAAAAGAAGCCGGGAATGACCGAGATCTCCGCGAGCTCGGTCATGCGGGTCGCCACCAGCCACTTCGTCAGCTGGTCCAGCACCACTGCGGCCACTGCAATGAGAACACTTTGCAAGTTCGACAGCCCCCCATTTCACCTGTCCCAGTCTACCACAGGCTGGGTGGGGGCGCCAAGGCGCCTGCGGGCCCGATGCGGATGCGGGGCCTGGGGCACGGCGGCTGCCCTACAGGTGCGCCTGCAACGCGTCTGCGATGATCTCGAGGTGCGTCTTCACCGCGTCGCGCACGCTCGTCAACAGGGTCACCGTCCGCCCCTGCCGGACCTCCTCCGCCAGTTCAGCCAGCGCCTTCTGTGCCTCCGGCGTGTGGAGGGACTCCCAGACCCTCTGCCGGAACTCCTCCCAGCTCACCTGGCCATCCAGGTAGGGGCGGATGATGTCGCGCGGCGCACCCAGTTCCCGATACCAGCGGTCCACCGCAGTCTTCTTCACGCCCCGCGGCCACATGGCGGTGCAGAGCACGCGCAGCCCGTCGTCCGGAGTCTGGGGGTCGTAGATCCGCTTGAACTGAATCTGCTGGGCCATCGAGGACACCTCCTGGGGATACCATTTGCCGCCGGGCCCGGGGACCCCTGCAGCGGCTCGTTGATGGGGCCTGCGGCGGTGGCGAGCCCCTGCCGCCCGACCCATAGGGTCTGTTCTGCTTCACTGTTGATACCCTCCGGCGGCCCCCACCTCTCGGCCGCCAGCTGCGGGGCGCAGGCGGGGTGAGACGACGCAGGGCCGACCCCGAGGGCGAGCCCCTGCCTCGCCCGCCCCATTGGGTCTGTTCTACTTCGCTGTTGATGCCGTCCGGCGACCCCCGCCGCTGAGGGGACGCCTCTGGTCCGGGGGGAGCGACGGGACGACAGGGAGAAGGCTCCCTGTCCTCCCCGCGCCGTAGGGTCCGTTCCCACTGGCTGTTGATGCCGTGGGCCGGGGAAGCCTGGCCCGAAGCGGGCACCGCCCATGCAGGCGCAACCCCTCCTGGTGCATCAACAGTCAGCCAGAACAGAGCGGATGTCTGCCGGCTGTCCTCGCCCGGGTGCCACCCGCCATCCATGACCGCACGAGCCTCACCGCATCCCAGTCGCTCCTGGCCCCCGCTCCATCAACAGTGGGCCAGAACAGACCGCAAGGCGGTCGACTCGCCCTCCCCCGGGTGTCCACCCTCGCCAGGGCATCGCAACCCGCAGACGCGACAAGGCCAGGGCCAATCACCCCGACAGGTGCGGCTCTGGCCAGTCAGTGCTAACTTCACGGGCGGCCCGGGCGCCGACCGGGGAACTTCCCGCGCCGGAACTGCCTCTCGGGCAGCACGCCCTGGAAGTACAGGCCCGGGTCCCAGTCGTAGTCGCCGCCCATGTCATCCGGGCCGTAGAGGGTGTCGTCCAGGCCCGCGCTGTACTGCACGGTTCCCCCGTCCCAGTCCCGGTCCTCACGCTGCAGCGGTTCGCCGTCCTCATCGATCAGGGCGTCGGTCGGCTCGACGATGCCGTAGACGTCTTCGTCAGAGTTGTACATGTCCTGGTACGAGACGGCGCCGGGTACGTCCTGCGGCGTCTCCGACGTGCCGTACTGTGCGACCTCCTGCCAGGCGTCCTCGCCGTCGTAGCCAGGGTCGCCCGAACTGTCGCGGAAGGTCCTGCCGAAGGGCGGGCTGGTCACCTGCTCCTCGATCGGCCGGTGGAACCGGTCGGGCAGGGCCTCGCGCCGCTGTTGACACTCGATGCACGTGGTTGCGCTGGGGAACGCCTCCAGCCGCTCCGGCGCGATGGGCCCACCGCACTCCTCGCAGATGCCGTAGGTGCCGGACTCCATGCGCTCCAGGGCGATGTCGATCTCCCGCAGGCGGCGCAGTGCGTTGCTGCGCAGCCCCAGGTCCTTGGACCGCTCGAAGGTCTCGGTGCCGAGGTCGGCCGGGTGGTTGTCCACCGTGCTGTCTTCCTGCAGCTGGTCGCCCTGCGAGGTGCCCAGGCCGGTCTCCTCGATCATCTCCAGTTGGCGCTGGTAAGCCTCCCGCTCCTCCAGGAGCGCCTGCCTCAACGCCTCGATTTCCATGCGGTTTCTGCCCCCTCTCGGGGGTAGTCTGCCCGCGTTATGTCGATGTTACTTAGGGACGCAGCTGCTGCTCGACCAGCCGGACGATGGTAGCGATGAGGTCGCCGATCACCGGCAGATTGGCCACCATGAGACCGCGCAGGATATAAAGCAGGACCGCGGTGAGCACCGTGAACCCGATGCCGATGCCCAGACCGCGGGCGGCGCCGCTCAGGAAGTTGATCCACATCATGCGCCAGGGATGCTGGAGCAGGATCGTGTAGTCCAGCACATTGGACCGCTCCAGCGCCACGGACAGCCGCTCAACCAGTTCGGCGAGGGTGCCCTCCAACTCGGCGCGGCCAGGCCGGTCGGCGCGACCGGCCCGATCGGTGCGGCCGGGCCTGTCGGCGCGGCCGGGCAGGTCGGCGGCCACGGATGAAGCACCGTGACTGGCGCCCGACGCAGCGTCAGCGCGGTCGGGCGCCCCGTCGGCGCCGGCGGAGGCAGAATCCGGGAGCGGGCGGTCAGGAGGGGTCTCCACATGCGTCGTTCCGTCGTGCATGCGAATGGATCACCCTCCTGCCCGAGCCGTCGGCTCCCGGTTTCACGCTCCTATTCTGCGCCCTTCGGCGCCGGATTAACGGACCACTCCTCCCAGTTCCAGAACAGTCCCCGGGGCGAGCCGTGGCGCACGCCCTGGACCCGGTTGCTCACGCCCACGACGGAGTCCTGGGCGAAGAGCCAGGTGTAGACCTGCTGCTCGGCCAGATGCGCCTGCAGCCGGCCGTAGATCTGCTTGCGGCGGGCCTGGTCGGTGGTGGCCCGCCCTTCCTCGATCAGGCGGTCACAGTCGGGATCGGAGTACCCGGTGATCGGGTGGAAGCCGCCCTCGGAATGGAAAATCGAGTGCGGGTCGGGGTCGAAGCCGAGGCTCCAGCCCAGGAGGTAGGTCTCCTTGGCGTCGCTGGAGATGTGTGCCAGGAAGTCGTCCCACCCCATGGCGTGAATCTCCACCTGGATGCCCACGGCCCGCAGGGCTTCCTGGATGAACAGGGCCGTCTGCCCGCGCAGCTGGCTCTCCACGTTGACGGCGAGGTTCATGACGAACGGCTGCCCGTCCCGGTAGCGGAGCCCGTCGGGCCCGAGAAGCCATCCGGCCTGATCCAGCAACTGCGCCGCCGCCGCGGGGTCGTAGCTGACGGCCTGCAGGTCGGGGTTGTAGTCCCACCGGGCCGGCGAGGCGTGGCTGTGCGCCACCTGCCCGTGGCCGGCCAGCAGCTGGTCGATCATCGCCTTGCGGTCCAGGGCGTGCGTGATCGCCCGCCGGACCCGGATGTCGGAGTAGATCGGATGGCTCAGGTTGTACCCGAGGAAGGTATAGGCGAAGGTGGCGTACTCGTGGAGGGTCACGTCCGGGACGTTGGCGCGGAAGTGTGCGACCATCTCCGGCGGGATGTCCGCCACGTCGGTCTCCCCGCGCTCCAGCGCCGCCACGGCGGCCTTCTGGCCGGGCACCACCTGGATGATCAGCCGGTCGATCTGCCCGCCCCGGCCCGTCAGGGAGTAGTGCCAGTCCGGGTTCCGCTCCAGCACGATGCGCTCGTTCTTCTTCCACTCCACGAGGCGCATGGCCCCCGTCCCCACGGGGCGGGTCGCGTAGGGCGACCCGGCCAGGTCTGAGATGTGCGGCTCCAGCAGGTGGCGGGGCATGATGCCGTAGCCGGTCAGCCGGGTGAAGAGCGGCGCGAACGGGTACTCGGCCTCGACCCGGAAGGTGTACGGATCCGGCACCTGCAGGCCGCCGGTCTGCACGAAGTGCTCGTAGGCCTCCAGCTTCTGCTGCCGGCTCTCGGCCTCCGTCAGGCGACCCTCTTCCACGGCGGCGTCTGCCGCGGCGTAGGCTCGCGCCAGCTCACCCCACCCCTTGACGGCGGTGAAGTCGCCGAAGCGGACCCCCTGGTAGTCGGGGTGAGCGATGGTGAGGAAGGTGAAGCGGACGTCGTCGGCGGTGAGCGGCGCCCCGTCGTGAAACGTGACGCCCTGGCGGATCTTGAACGTGTAGATGCGGTCGTCCTCGACCTCCCACGACTCGGCGAGGGCCGGGTGCGGGTTCAGCTGGTCGTCGTACACGGCCAGGCCGTCGTAGATGAAGTCCGTGACGAAGCTGGAGGCGGTGTCCACTGTCAGCGTGGGCAGCAGCACCGAGGCGTCGCCGGGCGTCGTGTAGACCAGCGTGGACGGGGCCGGCGGTGTCTCGGCCGTCTTCGTCCGGGAGAGCACCGAGCCGCAGCCCGTGAGGAGAAGCAAGCCGCAGAGCAGGGCGGCCACGAAGCCAGTCCGATCCGTGCAAGGCGGTGTCGTGCGGTGATTCTCTATGTCAGGTCACCCCCTCTGTCTACCTTCACACACCGGACTGCTTGTCAGGTTCCCCAGCCATTAGATAGACGACGGGAAGGTCAATGGTGTTCGGCATTGGTGTGCGGCCGGGCGTGGCCGGTGCGAAAAAGAAGGATCTGGTACTTGCTGGTGGAAGAATCACAGGGTCACGACTTGCAGACAGGAGCGTGAGGGAAGTGCGCGATGGCGACGCCTACCTGAAAGAACATCGGGATGAACACCTGAGCCAGTTGATGGACCTGCTCCGGATTCCGTCGATCTCCGCGCTCTCCGAGCACAAGCCGGACATGCGGCGCACCGCCGAGTGGCTGGCCGCGGAGATGCGCCGGATCGGCCTGACCCGGGTGGAGATCATGGAGACGGGCGGGAATCCGGTGGTCTACGCCGAGCGGGCGGACAACCCCGGGGGGCCGACCGCGCTGATCTACGGGCACTACGACGTCCAGCCCGTGGATCCGCTGGACCTCTGGGTCACGCCGCCGTTCGAGCCCGAGATCCGCGACGGCAAGCTCTACGCCCGGGGCGCCAGCGACGACAAGGGGCAGGTGTTCATGCACCTGAAGGTCATCGAGGCGATGCTGGCGGAGGAAGGGCGCCTGCCCGTCAACCTGAAGCTGCTCATCGAGGGCGAGGAAGAGGTCGGCTCGGAGAACCTGGAGCGGTTCATCGCCGAGCACCGCGATCTGCTCAAGGCGGACGTGGTCGTCATCTCCGACACCGCGCTCTACGCCAGGGGCGTGCCGTCGCTGACCTACGCCCTGCGGGGCCTCGCCGCCCTGGAGGTCCACGTGACCGGCGCCAAGGGCGACCTGCACTCCGGCGCCTTCGGCGGCGCGGCGCCCAACGCGGCGCAGGCGCTGGTGCGCCTCCTGGCCACGCTGCACCGCCCGGACGGCGGCATCGCCGTGGCCGGCTTCTACGAACAGGTCCGGCCGCTCTCCCAGGAGGAGCGCGACGCCTTCAGCGCCCTCGGGTTCAGCGAGGAGGCGCTCATGGCCGACCTCGGCGTGAGCGCGCTGCCCGGCGAGCCGGGCTTCACGGCGCTGGAGCGGCTCTGGGCCCGGCCGACGCTGGAGATCAACGGCATCTTCGGCGGATTCCAGGGCGAGGGCACCAAGACCGTCATCCCGGCCCGGGCCGGCGCGAAGATCACCTGCCGGCTCGTGCCCGACCAGGATCCGGAGCGGGTGCTCGACGCGATCGAGGCGCACCTGAAGGCCAACTGCCCGCCCGGCGTCAAGCTGGAGATCCGCCGCATGGGCGGCGCCCCGGCCGCGATGACCCCGATCGATCACCCGGCCATCCGGGCTGCGATGCAGGCCCTCTCAGAGGCCTATGGCGCCGAGGCCCGCTTCATCCGCACCGGCGGCTCGATCCCGGTCGTGGGCACCTTCGGGCGGGTGCTGGGTACGCCGTGCGTGCTGATGGGCTTCGGCCTCGAGGAGGAGAACTTCCACGCCCCGAACGAGCACTTCCACCTCGAGAACTTCGACACCGGCATGCGGGCCCTGTACCGCTTCTGGCACCACCTGGCCGAGACCATGAAGTAGACGCGGAAGGCGCAGGCCCCGCGCCAACCTTGCTGTGCGCTGGAGCCTGCGCCTCTTTTCCGTCACTCCTCGTACGCGACGATCCCGCCCACCATCGTGAAGGTCGAGCGAATCTGTTTCAGCTCGGCCGGGTCGCAGCGGAACGGATCCCGGTCCAGCACCGCCAGGTCGGCGGCCATGCCAGGGGCGAGGCGGCCCCGGAACGACTCCTCGAAGTTGGCGTAGGCTGCGCCGGCGGTGTAGAGGTCCAGCGCCTCGGCCACCGTCAGCCGCTGCCCGGGCTGCCACCCGCCCTCGGGATAGCCGCTCAGGTCCTGCCGGTTGACGGCGCAGTAAACGCCGAACCACGGGTTGAGCGGCTCGATGGGGCAGTCGGAGCCGCCGCAGAGCGGGATGCCGCGCTGCAGCATGGCGCGCCAGGCGTAGGACGTGGCGGCGCGCACGGGCCCGACCCGGTCGACGAACCAGTGCCCGTCGTTCCGCAGAAAGACGGGCTGGATGTCGCCCACCACGCCCAGCGCCGCCATCTGCGCCATGAGCGGCTCGGAGAGCACCTGGCAGTGGATCATGCGGTGGCGGGCGTCCGCACGGGGATGGCGCCGCTGGGTCTCCGCCACCGCCTCGAGGAAGAGCGCGGCCGCGCCGTCGCCGATGGCGTGGCAGCCCACCTGGCAGCCCTGCCGGTGCGCACGGGCGACCAGCTCGATGAAGGCCTCCCGCTCGTGGATGTGGATGCCGCGGGTCGAGGGATCGTCTGCGTAGGGCTCCAGCAGGGCGGCGGTGCGGCCGCCCAGCGAGCCGTCGGCGAAGATCTTGACGGGGCCGTACCGGTACCACGGGTCGCCGGATCCCGTGCGGGCGCCCCGCTCCACCGCCTCCTCCAGCTGCTCCGCCGGGATCAGCTGGGTGATGCGGATCGGGAGCGCATCCGGACCCACCAGCCCCCGGAAGAGGGCCTCGGTCTCGGCCAGGCCGCCGCCGTAGCGGCAGTCGTCGGTCTGCAGCTGCGTGAGGCCGTAGCGCAGGGCCTCGCGCAGGGCGCGGGCCAGCGCGTCCCGCCGGCGTGCAGCCGAGGGCGGGGGAATCAGCCGGGCGACCAGGTCGACCGCCTTCTCCCGCAGGATTCCCGTGGGCTCGCCGCTGACCGGATCCCGGTCGATCCGGCCTCCGGGCGGATCGGCCGTGCCGCGGTCGATTCCGGCCAGCCGCAGCGCGGCGCTGTTGGCCACGGCGATGTGGCCGCAGTTTCGGTGCAGACAAACCGGGTGCGCGGGGGATACTGCATCCAGGTCCTCTTTGGAGGGCAGTCTCCGTTCGGCGAGCTGATCCTGGTCCCAGCCCCGCCCGGTGATCCACTCCCCGGGCGCGAGCCGGCCGGAGGCGTCGGCGACGGCGTCGCAGATCGCCTGCAGCGACGGCAGTCCTGCCAGCGCGAGCTGGTCCAGCGAGAGGGCGTAGCCGAGGATGTGCAGGTGGGCGTCGGCGAGCCCCGGCACCACGGCCCGTCCGGCCAGGTCGATCACCCGCGTCCCAGGGCCCCGGGTCGTCCAGACAGCGGAGCGGGTGCCGACCTCCAGGATGCGGTCTCCGGCCACCGCCAGCGCCTCGGCGGGGCGCCAGCCGCCCACGCCAGCATATACCGGTCCTCCAATGAAAATTGTGGTTGCTCGCATAGGAGAATCCCTCCCGACCAGCGAAGCTATCTACCGGAGGAGATTCGGAAACAGGCGGCCTCTCCCTGCTGTGGCGACCTGCCCGCCGGACTCTTTCCACACTCTGTATTGCGCTGGAAATGTAGTTTTCAACATGGTATGATTTGGCCTGGGCCGATTGTCTCTCCGCATCGAGACTAGTCTAGGAGGTATCGAGAATGGCTCACAAGTGGTTTGCCAAGGTTGCCGTTGTGGCCCTGACCCTGTCGCTTCTGGCAGGTTGCGGAGGCGCAAAGCAGCAGCCCCCTGCGCAAACGCCTAGCAACCAGACTCCGTCGCAGCAGCAGCAGCAGCAGCAGCAGCAGCCGCAGCAGCCGCAGGAGCAGACGCCTGCGAAGGTCGACTTCACCGTCGGCATGGCCACCGACGTGGGCGGCCTGAACGACGACTCCTTCAACGCCGCCGCTTACCGCGGCATCCTGCGCGCCGAGGAGGAGCTCGGTGTCGACAAGATCGTCATCGAGTCCAAGCGCCAGGAGGATTACCCGACCAACTTCCAGCTCCTGATCGACGGCGGCGCTGACCTCGTCTGGGGCATCGGCTTCATGATGCAGGCCGCGCTCGACGAGATGGCTCAGGCCAACCCCAACCAGAAGTTCGCCATCATCGACGAGGTCGTCAACCAGCCCAACGTGGCCTCGGTCACGTTCAAGGAGCACGAGGGCTCCTTCCTGATGGGCTTCCTCGCCGGCAAGTCCACCAAGACCGGCAAGGTCGGCTTCGTGGGCGGCATGGAGAGCCCCGTCATCGGCCGCTTCGAGGCGGGCTACCGGGCTGGCGTGAAGGCCGCGAACCCCGACGTCGAGGTGATCGTGGTCTACTCCAACTCCTTCGTCGACCCGGCCAAGGGCAAGTCTGATGCGCTGGCCATCTACAACCAGGGCGCCGACATCATCTTCCACGCCGCCGGTGGCACCGGCCAGGGCGTGATCGAGGCGGCCGTGGAGAAGAACCTGTTCGCCATCGGCGTCGACTCCGACCAGAACTACCTGGCCCCCGAGCACGTCATCAGCTCCATGATGAAGCGGGTTGACGTGGCCGTGTACGAGGTCATCAAGATGGCCGTCGAGGACGAGTTCCCGGCCGGTCAGCACGTCGTTCTGGGCCTGGCCGAGGACGGCGTGGGCTACGCTCCGTCCACCCTGTGGAACAAGCTGCCCGAGGGGCTGCAGGCCGAGGTCGACAAGTGGGCCCAGGCGATCAAGGACGGCAAGGTCACTGTACCCGACACGCCGGAGGCTGTGAACGCCTGGACCGCCCCGACCCTCTAGGACTAGAGAAAGGGGGACAAAGGGTGGGACTCCGGTCCCGCCCTTTTTTATCCGACATGCTACTGAGACTCGAAGGAATTACGAAGAGATTCGGGTCGCTGGTGGCAAACGACCACATCGACCTGGAGATCCGGCAAGGTGAGATCCATGCCCTGCTCGGTGAGAACGGGGCCGGTAAGTCCACCCTGATGAACATCCTCTACGGCCTGTACACGCCGGACGAGGGGCGCATCTTCTGGAAGGGGCAGGAGGTCAAGATCCGGGGCCCCAGGCAGGCCATCGACCTCGGCATCGGCATGGTGCACCAGCACTTCATGCTGGTCCCGGTCTTCACGGTGGCCGAGAACATCATCCTCGGCAAGGAGCCGGCGAAGAACAACTTCCTGGATATGCAGACCGCGCGGCAGCAAGTGTACGAGCTCTCCCGCCGCTTCGGCCTCGAAGTGAACCCGGATGACCGGATTGAGTCCATCTCGGTGGGCCAGCAGCAGCGCGTGGAGATCCTCAAGGCGCTCTACCGCGGCGCCGAGCTGCTGATCCTCGACGAGCCGACGGCGGTGCTCACGCCCCAGGAGGTCGAGGAGCTCGGCAAGATCATGAAGCGGCTGGTCGCCGAGGGCCACACCATCATCATCATCACCCACAAGCTGAAGGAGGTGCTCCACCTCGCGGACCGGGTCACGGTCATCCGCCGGGGCAAGAAGATCGCCACGCTGGATGCCGCCGGCCGGAGCGAGGAGGAGCTGGCCCGGCTGATGGTCGGCCGCGAGGTCACCCTGAAGGTGGACAAGAAGCCGCCCGAGCCCAAGCGGGTGGTGCTGGAGGTGGAGCACCTCCACGCCAACAACGACCGAGGCCTGGCGGCCGTGCGGGACGTCTCCTTCAATGTGCGGGCCGGCGAGATCGTCGGCATCGCCGGCGTGGACGGCAACGGCCAGTCGGAGCTGATCGCCTGTCTGACGGGGCTGCGCAAGCCCACCGCCGGGCGGGTGCTGGTGAACGGCAAGGACGTGACCGGCCAGAGCCCGCGGCGCATCCGGGAGGCCGGCGTCGGCCATGTCCCGGAGGACCGCCAGAAGCGCGGCCTCGTGCTCAACTTCACGGTGGCCGAGAACGCCGCGCTGGGCAACCACAGCGCCTTCGCCCGCTGGGGCTTCATGAGCTACCAGCGGATGGTGGAGGTGGCGAGGAAGATCATCGGCGAGTTCGACGTGCGCCCGCCCCGCCACGACTACCTGGCCCGCTCGCTCTCGGGCGGCAACCAGCAGAAGGTGATCGTCGGGCGCGAGATCCTGCGCGACCCCGATCTGCTGATCGCCGTCCAGCCCACCCGCGGCCTCGACGTCGGGGCGATCGAGTTCATCCACCGCAACCTGGTGGCACAGCGGGACGCGGGCCGGGCCGTGCTTCTGGTGTCGCTTGAGCTGGACGAGATCATGAACCTGGCCGATCGGATTCTGGTGATGTACAAGGGGCAGGTCGTGGCCGAGGTGGCCGGCCACGAGGCGACCGAGGATCAACTGGGCCTGCTCATGATGGGAGGTGGCACAGGTGCCTAACGACTCCCGCTGGAAGCAGGTGCTGAAGGACGGCCTCGAGGCGCTCACCGTGCCCGTGCTGGCCACGATCGTCGGCCTGGCGGTGGGCATGCTGGCCATCATCATCGCGGGCAAGGACCCGGTGGCTGCCTCCCGGGCGTTCTACCGGGCCGTGGCCGGCGAGCCCCGCATGTTCGGCGAGACGCTGGTCTCAACCATCCCTCTCATCTTCACGGGTCTGGCGGTGGCCTTCGCCTACCGGTGCGGCCTCTTCAACATCGGCGTCGAGGGCCAGTACCTGATGGCCCAGATTGCCGTGGTCGTGGTCGGCGTGTTCTGGACGCCCCCGCCGGGGCTGGCCTGGCTCCACCCGATCCTCGCCCTGGCCGCCGGCGCGCTGGCCGGTGCCCTCTGGGCGGGCATCTCCGGCGTGCTCAAGGCGTGGCGCGGCATACACGAGGTCATCAACTCGATCATGCTGAACTACGTGGGCCTCTTCATGGCCGACTGGCTGCTGAAGTACTACCTGCGGCCGGATAACAGCCGTGCCGCCTCGTTTGACCTGCAGAAGACCGCCTGGCTCCAGCAGGGGCTCATCGAGGGCTCCCGGCTGCACACCGGCCTCTGGGTCGCCCTGGGTGCGGTGGTCGTGGTCTGGATCATCCTGTTCAAGACCTCGCTGGGCTACGAGATCCGCTCGGTGGGCTTCTCGCCGGGCGCTGCCGAGTACGGCGGCATCTCGGTGGCCAAGAGCCTCATCCTGGCCATGGCGATCTCCGGTGCGCTCGCCGGCCTCGCCGGCGCGGTGCAGACGATGGGCATCAACCACCGCTTCAACGAGACCGCGGCCTTCGTGGGCTACGGCTTCGACGGCATCGCCGTCGCCCTGGTCGGACGGCTGCACCCGGTGGGCGTGGTGCTGGCGGCCCTGCTCTTCGGCGCGCTGGACCGCAGCGGCCCGATGATGCAGGCCATGGCCGACGTGCCCAAGGCGGTCGTCTGGATCGTGCAGGGCGCCGTCATCTTCTTCGTTGCGGCTGAAGGCCTCTGGTCCTTCCTGAAGAAGCGCCGCGTCAAGAAGGAGGTGACCACCGCATGATCTGGGTAGCCCTTTCCACCCTGCTGATCGCCACGTTGCGCTCTGCCACTCCCCTCCTCCTCGCTGCCCTGGGCGGCATCTTCTCGGAGCGGTCGGGCGTCGTCAACATCGCCCTGGAGGGCATCATGCTGTCGGGCGCCTGGGGAGCGGTCTTCTTCTCCTACATCAGCGGGAACGCCTGGGTCGGCCTGCTGGGCGCCATCCTGGTCGGCGTGCTGATGGCCGGGCTGCACGCGGTGGCCTCGATCAAATACCACGCCGACCAGGTGGTCAGCGGCACGGCGATCAACCTGCTGGCCACGGGCTTCACCGAGTTCATGCTGAACCGGATCTGGGGCCAGGCCGGCGGTTCGCCCAGCGTGGCCGCGATCCCCAACGTCGGCGGGCTGAGCCTCTTCGTCTACCTGGCCTTCGGCCTCGCCATCGTCTCCTGGTTCGCCCTGTACCGCACCCCCTGGGGCCTGCGGCTCCGGTCGGTGGGCGAGCACCCGCTGGCGGCCGACACCGTCGGCATCAACGTCTACAAGATGCGGTACGCCGGCGTGCTCCTCTCGGGCGTCTTCGGCGGCCTGGCCGGTGCGTCGCTCTCCATCGGCCTGCTCTCCCGCTTCGTCCACGGCATGTCGGCCGGCAAGGGCTTCATTGCCCTGGCGGCGGTGATCTTCGGCAACTGGAACCCGCTCGGTGCCATGGGCGCCACGCTGCTGTTCGGCGCCTCCGAGTCGCTGGGCACGATGTTCCAGATCTTCGGCATCGAGAACGTGCCGACGCAGTTCTTCGCCATGACGCCGTACGTGCTCACCATGCTGGCCCTGGCAGGCTTCGTGGGCCGTTCGGTCGCCCCGGCCGCCGACGGCGTGCCGTACAAGAAGACGACCTAAGCTGGCGTTCCGGCTGCGCCGGGCCCGGGTGGTCAGCCGATCCACCGGGTCCGGCGCTCACTCTACCCGGGTGACTACCTGACAGCGCCGGGCAGCCAAACTAACATCGGGCCGCGGCGAACGCATCGTGAAATGGTCCGAAGGGTGGCTGTTCAACGCAGCCGTTGACCTGTACACTGATTGGAGACGAGGGCCTGATCGTCCAGGGGGAGGATGGCGCATGAGCAGGATCGGAACAACCGAGATCATCCTGATCCTCGTGGTCGCACTGCTGATCTTCGGACCGGCCAAGCTGCCGCAGCTGGCCCGGTCTGTCGGCGAGTCGATCCGCGGCTTCAAGGAGTCGATGAAGGGCGGGCTCGGCGAGGACATCGCCGAGGTCAAGAAGGAGCTTCAGGATATCAAGGACAGCGTGACGAAGTAGGTTCGAAGGCGCACTTGAGGGCTGTGGCAGAATGCCACAGCCCTCGTCTGTTTGCCCGTTGCGGCCGGGGGACTCGGCGGTCGGCGCCTCTGCGTTCTGTTCGACCTCACTGTTGATGACGGCGACCGGGGCAGGTGGTTGACCCACATGCGTTCTGTTCGCCTTCACTGTTGACACCCGTGCGCGCGGACGGAGCGCCGGCCCGAGAACACAGATGACGACCGGCGACCCACGCCTGGCAGCCCACGCCTGGCAGCCCATGCCTGGCAGCCCAGGTCTGGCGGGCGGCGCTGGGGGAGGCCCACACCGCCGTCGCGCATCCGTTCTGTTCGGCCTCACTGTTGATGCGCAGGAAAGGGGCTGGGGCTGGCCAAGACCCTCTCGATTCGGCCCCCTCCCCCTCCCTGGAGCCGGCCAGGTCATCAACAGTGAACACGAACAGAGCGCAATGCGGGCGAGAGGACACCCCCCGCCCTCCGGCGGTCGTACATATGCAGAACCTTATATGCCGAAACATCAAGGGCGATCTCCGCCCCCCACAAAGTGCGCCACGAAGCGCCGGCGCAGCGGTCCCATGGCGCGCAGACCCCCGTGAAGGACCGGACAACGAGCCCGTCCTTCACGGGGGTCACGGTTGCCGCAGCCTCAGCCGGCAGCCATCAGGCCTCCTCGAGGTTCATCGCCAGCACGACCCCGGCGCAGCGCTCGCACAGCGTCGGGTGCTGCTCGATCTTTCCGAGCTCCCGGTAGTTCCAGCAGCGCTCGCACTTCTCGCCAGAGGCCTTGACCACCTCGACGGAGAGGTCGCCGGGGCCCTCGCCGAAGTAGGCGCCGCTGGGAGCGGACTGGCCGCCCACGAAGACCTTCACGTCGGACACGATGAAGATCGAGGGCAGGTCGGGCAGGTGCTTGTTGAGCAGCTCGGCGAGCGAGCCCTCGCCGCCGGTGGTGTACAGGTTGACGGCGGCCTCCTGGCTCGAGCCGATCAGCTTGTCGGCCCGGGCCCGCTCCAGCACCAGCTGCACGGCCTCCCGCACCTCCATCAGCTTCTCCCACTCCTCGGCCAGCGGCTGGTCGAGGTAAGTAGGATCAACCTGCGGCATCGTGAGCAGCTGGCACGTGGCGGGCGAGTCGGCCGGCTTGGGCAGGTAGCCGTATGCCTCCTCGGCGGTGAAGGAGAGGATCGGCGTGAGCATGCGGATCAGGGCGTCGGCCACGTGGTACAGGACGGTCTGGGCCGAGCGCCGCTCCAGGGAGGTGGCACCGCTGGTGTACAGCCGGTCCTTCAGGATGTCGAGGTAGACGGCCGAGAGGTCCACCGAGCAGTAGTTGTTCAGGGTGTGGTACACCACGTGGAACTCGTACTCCCGGTACGCCTCGGAGACCCTCCCCACGACCTCCTGCAGCCGGTGCATCTGCCACCGGTCGATGTCGAGCATGTCGTCCCGCTCGACCATGTCGGTCTCGGGGTTGAAGTCGTACAGGTTGCCCAGCAGGTAGCGCAGGGTGTTGCGGATCTTCCGGTAGGCGTCGGCCACCTGCTTCAGGATGTTCTCGGAGAGCGCCATGTCGTTGCGGTAGTCGGTTGAGGCCACCCAGAGCCGCAGGATGTCGGCGCCGTACTGCTGGATCACCTTGGCCGGGTCGACGACGTTGCCCAGCGACTTGGACATCTTCCTGCCCTGCTCGTCGACGGTGAAGCCGTGGGTGAGCACCGCCTTGTAGGGCGGACGGCCGTCCCGCGCCACCACCGCGGTGAGCAGCGACGACTTGAACCAGCCGCGGTGCTGGTCGGAGCCCTCCAGGTACAGGTCAGCCGGCCAGTTCAGCTCGGGACGGGTCTCGAGCACGCCGACGTGGCTGGAGCCGGAGTCGAACCAGACGTCGAGGATATCCTTCTCCTTGTGGAAGGTGCGGGAGCCGCACTTGGCGCAGGTGAGTCCTCCCTCGGGCATGAAGTCCTCAGCCGGCCGGCGCCACCAGGCGTCGGAGCCCTCAGTGCGGAAGATCTCCGCGACCCGGGCGAACACCTTCGGCTCGAACGACGGCTCGTTGCAGGCCGAGCAGGTGAGGATGGGGATCGGCAGGCCCCATGAGCGCTGCCGGCTGATGCACCAGTCCGCCAGGCCGTCGATCATGTTGTACATGCGGTTGTAGCCCCACTCGGGGATCCACTTGACGTGGTTCATGGCCTCCTTGGCGGCATCCATGAACCCCTCCACCCGCACGAACCACTGCACCGTGGCCCGGTAGATCACCGGGTTCTTGCAGCGCCAGCAGTGGGCGTACTGGTGGCGGATCTTGCCCTGGCCCAGCAGCATGCCGGCCTCGTCCAGGGCCCGGATGATCTCCGGGTTCGCCTTCTCGATGAACATGCCGGCGAAGGGACCGGCCTCGGCGGTGAAGACGCCCTTGTCATTCACCGGGTTGAGCACGGGCAGCCCGTACTTCTGGCCGACCTCGAAGTCCTCGTGGCCGTGGCCGGGCGCAGTGTGGACCAGGCCGGTGCCGTCCTCGGTGGTGACGTGCTCGCCCAGGATGACCGGCGAGACCCGGTCGTAGAGCAGGTGCCGGTAGGTGATCCCCTCCAGGTCGGTGCCCTTCAGCGTGGCGGTCGCCTCCACGGCCGGCAGCGAGACGGCCGCGAAGAACTTCTCCGCCAGGGCAGTGGCCAGGACGAGGGTCCCTTTCTCGGTGGGGTAGACGCCGTACTCGACGTCGGGGTGCACGGCCACGGCCAGGTTTGAGGGGATGGTCCACGGGGTCGTGGTCCAGATCACCAGGTAGCTGCCCTCGGGCAGCCGGCCCCGGGCGTCGACCACGGGGAAGCGGACGTAGATCGAGAAGGAGGTCTTCTCGTTGTACTCGATCTCCGCCTCGGCCAGGGCGGTCTCGCAGTAAGGACACCAGTAGACTGGCTTCAGGCCGCGGTAGATGTGGCCCTGGGCGGCCATGGCGCCGAAGACCTCGACCTCCTTGGCCTCGAACTCAGGGGTAAGCGTCTTGTAGGGGTGCTCCCAGTCGCCCCGGACCCCCAGCCGCTTGAACTGCTCCCGCTGGACGTCGAGCCAGTGGTGGGCGAACTCGTGGCAGCGCGCCCGCAGCTCCAGCGGATCGATCTTGCTGCGGTCGATCTTCATCTCCTTGAGCGCCCGCAGCTCGATGGGCAGCCCGTGCATGTCCCAGCCGGGCACGTACGGGGCGTCGTAACCGGCCATGGTGGCGTGCTTGACGATGATGTCCTTGAGGATCTTGTTCAGTGCGGTGCCCAGGTGGATGTCGCCGTTGGCGTAGGGCGGGCCGTCGTGCAGGACGAACTTCGGCCGGCCGGCCGTCGCCCGCTGGACGGTGTTGTAGAGGTCCATCTCCTCCCATGCCTTGAGCTGCTCGGGCTCCCGGGTCGGCAGGTTCGCCCGCATCGGGAAGGCGGTCTGAGGCATGTTCAGCGTCGCCTTGTAGTCACGTTTCTCAGACATCAGCGCAACTCCTTCCGGAAGAACTGACAAGCCCCGCCCCCGGTAAGGGGCGAGGCTGTGCTCGCGGTACCACCCTTGTTGTGCGACAGGATGGCCAATGCCCATGCCTTGGCTTCTGCCTCCAGCTTGGCTGCTGCCTATGCCTAGGCATCTGCTGCAACTCGGCCGCTGCCTATGCCTAGGCGTCTGCCTCCGGCTCGGCCGGTGGCAACGGTTGGCCTGCTTCCTGTCGACGACTCTGGCGCCCTCTAACGGAGGCGACCCCGCCTGCGCCTACCCCCAGGCGTGAACCGCACAGGGCTCGGGCAGGAGCTCCGAGGTGATCTTCACGGGCTGCGTCCGGGACCGGTCTCGCACCGAGGTGACCGGCTCTCTGCCCCGCGTCCACCCGCTACTCGTCCTCATCATCGCCGGATTCGTTATTGGGCTAGATTACCATGCGGAGCCCGGGCTGTCAATCCCGGGATCTACCGGGCGACGCCACCCTGGGATGCGGGACCCCGGCGGTCGTCGGGCCGCGCCTCCCGGGCGTCGCTGAACTGGGCGGCGGCGACGGCGCTCAGCGGGTCGGGGAGCGCATCCAGGGCCTCCAGCTGCGACTGCAGCAACGCCCGCACCTGGGTGCGCAGGGTCTCGACCACCCGGATCAGATCGCTGTTGTCAGCCATGATCTGCCGGGCCTTGGCCTGGCCGTTCTCCAGCATGCGCTCCACCTGCGCCCTGGTCTGGCTGAGCAGCAGGTCGGCCTCACGGCGGGCGCTCTCCTTGATCTCCTCGGCCGCCTGCTCGGCGAGAACCAGGGTGCGGTTGATCGTCTGCTCCAGGTTCTGGTACTGCTCCAGCCGCTGGGTCAGGTTCGCGATCTGCTCCCGCAGGCTGGCGTTCTCGCGGATGAGCTGCTCGAACTCCTGAACCACCCGGTCCAGGAAGTCGTCCACGGCGTCGCGGTCGTAACCGCGCATCCGCACGGGAAACTCCTTGTTGCTGATATCCACAGGCGTCAGCGCCATCTTGCTCTCCTCCTAGTACGGGAGCAGCCCCCACACCATGCGCCGCACGAGCGACAGGAGGATCATCAACACGAAGGGGGAGAAGTCGATCATACCCGTGCTGGGCAGGATGTTGCGGATGGGAGCCAGCAGCGGTTCCGTACCCCGCCACACATACTCCTCAATCGTAAAGAACCAGCTGTTACTGCTGGTTCGATAACGAGGGCGGAACCACGACATGAGAACACGCGCCCAGACCAGCGCCTCCAGAATGCTCAGGAAGATGCTGATCGCGCGGAACAGCACTGGCATCATTCAGGTTTGGTCTCCTCTCCGTGGGGTCCGGGACCGCCTACTCGCTGCGCCAGTCGAACTTCGACCGGTCGACGGCCGTACGGTCGCCTTCCTCCTTCCGCCCGGTGGCCCGGGCGAGGAGATCGCTCTCACGGCTGCCGGCCGACTGGCCCGTCAGCTTCTCGAGCACGCCGGGGGGCAGGTCGACGGCGCCGCCGCCGATGGCCGTCCCGGTCAGCCCGCGGCCCATGGTGGAGACGTCCACCCCGGGCGGAGCGTAGAAGAAGATGCCCGCGGAGACGCGCTGTGTCTCGCCGTTCAGGGCATAGATGGCCCCGTTGAGGAAGTTGAGGATCTTCTGAGCCAGATCCTTGTCGAGGGACTCGAGGTTCAGGATGACCGGCCGCCGGGCCTTCATCTGGTCGACGATCGTCTGGACCTCCTCAAAGGACCGGGGCTCCACGACGATGACCTTGACGGCCCCCTTGTTGGATGGGACGGCGCTGATGGGCACCACCTTGTCGCGCCGGTCCGACGCGGCCGAACGGCGGGGCTCCTCCTGGTAGGCGACCGGAGCAGCCTCCTCCTCCAGTTCCTCGTCCTCGAACTCGTCCTCCTCGGGACCGAACCCCAGGTAGTCAACCAGTCGATTCCACAGTCCCGGCTTGTTCGGCATGTGCAGGTTACCTCCCCGGGTGCTTCTGGTGTACCCCAAACGTGCGCCCCTCAGTCCCGCGGGCCGAAGATCGCCGTGCCGACGCGGACCAGGGTGGCGCCCTCCTCTACCCCGACGACGTAGTCGCCGGACATGCCCATCGACAGGTGCTCCATGCTGATGCCCTCGAGCCCAAGATCCCGCACCTGGTCCCGCAGCTCCCGCAGGCGGCGGAAGTAGGGCCGGGCCTTTTCGGGGTCGTCGACCAGCGGGGCCATGGTCATCAGGCCGCGCACCCGCACCCAGCGCTGCCCTGCGACGAGGCGCAGGAACGGTTCCAGATCGGCGGGGGCCAGGCCTTGCTTGGTATGCTCGCCGGATACGTTCACCTGGACCAGCGCATCGCACGGGCGCCCGCGGCGCTCGCACTGCTTGACCAGCTCTTCCAGGAGCGAGACCCGGTCCAGCGAGTGGATCAGGTCTGCCCACTCCAGGGCCTGCTTGACCTTGTTGGTCTGCAGGGTGCCGATCAGGTGCCAGGTCGGCTGCTGGGCCTGCAGGAAGGGGGCCTTGGACCGCAGCTCCTGCACGCGGTTCTCGCCCAGGTGGCGGACGCCGGCGGCGAGGGCCTCCTCGATCTCGGCGACCGTCCGGGTCTTCGTGACGACCACCAGCGTCACCTCAGCCGGGTCGCGCCCGGCCCGCAGTGCGGCCGCGCGGATCTCTCCCAGCACTGACCCTATGTTTTCCATGATCTTCGACACCACGAACCAACTTCCCTTCCAATGCCGGATGGATTTCCCACCTCAGCATTTACTCTGCCAGCCGCTGCGCCGCAGGGGGAGGCGGCTCCGTCAGCACCTCTGCGTCGGGCGACAGGTCTGCCTCCACCGCCACCTCGTCGTCCGTGCCGCCGAGGACCCGCGCCGGCACGAAGCGGTAGCCGATCCGCCGGGCGACCCACACCCCGGTCCGGCCGCCTTCCACATCCACCGCCGACCGGGGCAGGATGGTGCCCTCGTACTCGGCCAGCAGCAGCGCGACCCGGATCCGCCGCACCCGCAGCGCATCGGCGGACGGGAGCGGCGCCGACAGGTGGAGCAGCACGTGCTCGCCCTCCTCGGCGATCCGGAGCACCGTTGCCTCCAGGGGCAGGTCCCGCCCGGCCACCTTCAGGGTGGCCCCGTTTGCGAGCAGGTCGGCGCGGGCCGACTCCGGCAGGCGCTCGGCCGGTACCAGGAGGAGCATCTCCACCTGGAGGTCGTCCACCAGCTTGAACAGGGGGGCGCCCTGCGCGACGGTCCCATGCGGAGCTTCGGTCACATCCGGATACGGCAGGTTCAGCAGCGACGCGGGCCCCCACCCGGCCACGGCCTCTGGCGTGAGGATCTCCTCCAGCCCGTCGGTCTGGTAGAGGACGACGCCCGAGACGTCGGTGGTGACCACCTGCGCCTCACCCACCGGCCACCCGGCTGGGATCTCCGGAGGGTCCTGCGCATCGGGTGGCGAGGTTGGGGACGGAGAGGGCGTGGGCGGGGCAGACGGCAAAGGTGCCGCCTCCGTGCCCGCCCAGGCGGCGTCCAGGCGCAGGGCCGGCAGCAGGGCGTCCTGGGCCCTGGCCAGCTCGTTCAGCCGTTCCTGGTAGGTCGACGTCGGCAGCCCATGGGCCAGGGCCTCGTTCAGGGCGACCGCCGTGGCGTAGATCTCGGCCGCCAGCCGCTCGTACTCCAGCCGGGCCGCCGACGGCACGGTCGGAAGCGACCCGGGATCAGTGCCGGGCGGTGCCGGCGTGGACTCGCTGCCGCCTGCCGGCTCGGCGCCGGTTCCAGCGACCGATTCCGTGCCGGTGCCGACCGCCGCCGCTTCGGTGCCCTCCGACGCCGGAGAGGCTGCGAGGCCTCCCGGGACGAACTCCACGACCGCCCCGCCGACCCGCACCCGTCCGCCCTCGGCAGCCAGGCGGCGGACGGCCCCGGCCTGCGGCGCCCGGACCACCTGCTCCCGGCGGACGATAACCGCATCGGCATCCACGGTAACCGCCAGGGTTCCGATACGCACCCCCGACAGCGGCAGTTCGGACCCCGGGCCGGTGGCCGCCGGCGTGGTCCGGAGCAGGTAGGCTGCGGATGTGACGGCGGCAGCGGCCAGCAGGAGGAGGGGCCACCGGCGGCGGCGCCGCAGCCGGCGCGGCCTGCGGTTGTCGGAACCCATGGCAACCCCCCTCCAGGATCAGATCAGGGCGATGATCGCGGCACCGCGGCCCGCCGTCCCGCCCTCGGCCCGGTGGCTGAACAGCCGGTCGCGCTGGCAGGCGGTGCAGACCTCCGCCAGATGGATATGCCGTACGCCTGCCGACTCGAGATCGAGCCGGTTGGCCGTCCAGAGATCGAGCATGTGGCGCCCCGCGCGGGCGCCCGGGCGCAGCAGGGCCTGGGCCCTGTCGCCGTAGTAGCCGCGCACGGGCCGGACCACGGCGTCGTCCACCTCGTAGCAGCAGGGGCCGATGGACGGCCCGATCGCCGCGTGCACGTCCGCGGGGTCGCAGCCGAAGCGGGCGGCCATGGCCCGCACGGTCGCGGCGGCGATGCCGGCCACGGTACCGCGCCAGCCGGCGTGCGCCACGCCGACTACCCGACGGACGGGATCGTACAGGTAGACGGGGACGCAGTCGGCCGCGGTGACCACCAGGCCCAGGCCGGGCCGGTCGGTGATCAGGGCGTCGGTCTCGGGGATGAGCCGGACCTCGTCGGCGGAACTTGGGGGCAGCGGGCCGTCCGGGTGCACGGCGTCGCCGGTGGCGTCGGGCAGCGCCGCCACCCGGTTGCCGTGCACCAGCCCGGCCATGACGGCCGTGCCCGGCGTCAGACCCAGCGCCGCGATGCTGCGCCGCCGGTTCTCCCGCACGGACTCCGGCTGGTCGCCGACGCTCACGCTCCAGTTGAGGCCCCCGCCCCAGCGGGCGCTCACGCCGCCCTGCCGCCCGGTGAAGACCGCCCGGACGCCCCCCAGCGCCTCCAGTGCGGTCAGGTGCAGCAGCTGCACCCCGTCGTGCTCAACCCATGTGGCCACGCCCACCCTCGGGCCAACCCCTCTCATAGTTCAACTTTCATGCCATCTATTCTACCAGAAAATCGGCGTCTCAGACGCGCTGCGGCGGGGTGAAATGGCGGGAGCGGTTCACCGCACCGGTGAACCGCTCCGTGCTTCCCGTATGTGGACTCAGGCCAGGGTCCGGGTTCAGAGCGGGACTGGCCGCTCGATCTCGACCAGAATGCAGTCTGGCCCGATGCAGACGATCTTGGTCCAGGGGATCACGATGTCGGGGCCGCCGCCCCAGAGGCCGAACCAGCGCCCCTCCCCCGGCACCACGATCGCCGTGATGCGCCCGGACTTCTCGTCGATCTCGATGTCGATCAACTCGCCCAGCCGCCGCCCGGTCCGGATGTCGATCACGTCCTTGCGCAGGTCCGACGCCTTGGCCACCGTGACCGCCCTCCTCCCGCGCTGCTCACCTCATCCTATGCGGCGAGGGCTTGGCCGTTTCCGTGGGCGGTCAGAGCGGGCAGACGCACTGGCAGGGCATCGCCCCGCCGGCGTCGACGACGCCGAACGGATCGGGCCGGCGGCCCGGACCGGCCGCCGGGGCCTGCACCTCGCGGATCGTGTAGCAGAACGACGGGTAGACCAGGCACCAGAAGTTCGCACCCGCCGCATCGCCGATCAGGATGCGCAGGGCCCGGTACCGGCCGGCGGGCAGGTAGAGCCCGTCGTAGGCCTTGCCGGGAAAGTCGAAACTGCCCAGTTCGGCCCGCACCGGGTAGGTGAATCCCTGCTCGGCGATGACCGCGGCGGCGGCGCCCTCCAGCTCCCCGAGCAGGCTCCGGATGACCTCCTCAGCCGCCTCCCGGCTTCCCGCCCCGGCCAGGGCGGGCCGGAGCCGGTCGAGGACGGCGTCGCGCACGTCCAGCTTCAGCGCCTGGTCGGCCTCGTCGTCGCTGTGGGCGATGACGTGGATGCGCACCAGGTTCGGATCGGCCAGCTCGGGCTCGCCAGGCGCCGCGGCCATGGCCAGCATGATGCCCCCGCCCGCCTGGACGAGGCCCAGGGCAATCAGGAGCCAGCCGGTAATCAGCTTCCGGTTCATCGTTTCTCCTCCCTCGGCGGGGGATACGTCCCCGCCCTCCCAGGAAGAGAGTCTTGCCCGGTTGACGATAATCTAAACAGGGTGACATAAACGGGTGAACGAGGCCGCCCTGCGAACATGCGGCTTGGGCGCGCCGCCGCGCCGGACGCGCCGGGGCCCCACCCGGGTCGGGTGAGGCCCCTGCACTGTGTACCGGTTACACGTACTTGCGCATGTGCGACAGCGCGGCCTTCTCCAGCCGGCTCACCTGCGCCTGGGAGATGCCGATCTCCTCCGCCACCTCCATCTGGGTCTTGCCCTCGAAGAAGCGGAGCGTCAGGATCAGCCGCTCCCGCTCGTTGAGCCGGTGCAGGGCCTGGCGGATGCTGATCCCCTCCAGCCACTGCCCGTCGTGCTCCGACTCGTCGCTGACCTGATCCATGACGTAGATGGGGTCGCCGCCATCGTGGTAGAGCGGCTCGAAGAGCGACACCGGCTCCTGAATCGAGTCCAGGGCGTAGACGATCTCCTCCAGGGGAAGCTTCAGTTCGTCGGCGATCTCCTGGACGGTCGGCTCCCGTGAAAGCTTGCTGACCAGCGTGTCGCGCACCTGCAGCGCCTTGTAGGCGATGTCCCGCAGCGAGCGGCTGACCCGGATCGGGTTGTTGTCGCGCAGGTAGCGCCGGATCTCGCCGATGATCATGGGCACGGCGTAGGTGCTGAACTTGACGTTCTGGCTCAGGTCGAAGTTGTCGATCGCCTTCATCAGGCCGATGCAGCCGACCTGAAACAGATCGTCGACGTACTCCCCCCGGTTGTTGAACCGCTGGATGACGCTGAGCACCAGGCGAAGGTTTCCGGTGATCAACTGGTCGCGGGCCGCAGTCTCACCGCTCTGCATCCGCATGAACAGCTGGCGCATCTCGGCATTGGTCAGGACCGGAAGCTTGGCGGTGTTGACCCCGGGTATCTCCACTTTGTTGATCATCATGCCGGGACGATGCCTCCCCCATGGGCGCCGGACGGCTGCCCCATTCATGTGGGAGTATGTCCACGGCTTCCGGGCGCTATTCCGTGTTCAGGAATCGCTTACATATACTGTATACCTGCATAACGTTCCGACACTGGTTATTCCATACGAAGGATCTCCTTCTTCAGCCGCTTGAAGATGCGCTTCTCCAGGCGGGAGATGTAGCTCTGCGAGATGCCCAGCAGGTCGGCCACCTCCTTCTGCGTGCGCTCCCGGCCGTCCGTGAGTCCGAAGCGCAGCTCCATGATGCGCTTCTCCCGGCCGGTCAGCTTGGCCATCGCCTTGCGCAGCAGGATGCGGTCGACCTCCTCCTCGAGGCCGCGGTAGATGATGTCACCGTCCGTGCCCATCACGTCCGAGAGGAGGAGTTCGTTGCCCTCCCAGTCCTTGTTGAGCGGCTCGTCGAAGGAGACCTCGCTCCGGGTGCGTGAGGAGCGACGCAGGTACATCAGAATCTCATTCTCAATGCATTTTGAAGCATAGGTGGCCAGCTTGATCCGCTTCGACGGGTCGAAGGTCTTCACCGCCTTGATGAGGCCGATCGTGCCGATGGAGACCAGGTCTTCGACCCAGATGCCCGTGTTGTCGAACTTGCGGGCGATGTAGACGACGAGGCGCAGGTTGCGCTCGATCAGGGTGTTCTTGACGCTCTCATCGCCCTCTGTCAGGCGCATGAGCAGCTCGGCTTCCTCTTCCCCCGTCAGGGGCGGCGGCAGCGCCTCGCTGGAGCCTACGTAGTAGATCGGTCTGGGCTTCAGCAGGCCTCTGGCGACGAGCCAGCGCAGCGCGCGGGTAGACACCCGGAAGAGGACCCCCTGTAGCGCCAGAAGCTGCCTCCTAACGAACGTGTGCATCGGGCCACTCCTCCTCCTTCTCACCGGTGCGGCTCCGCCGTTGATTCCTCCGGGCCGCTGCCGCAATCTCCCCGGGCAGAAGCGCCGCATAGCGCCCTTCCGGATCCAGCGGGTGGGCCGCCAACCCGATATGGCCGCGCACGGGCACCCACTCCCCCCGTCCCAGCGGGCGGACGGCCACGCCGTCGGGCCTGACCACCAGCAGCATCCCGTCGGCCCGCCCCACCGCGGCGTAGGGCACCAGCTGGCACCGGACCTGCCACTCCGGGGGCAGGCCGTCCAGCACGTCCAGCCCGCCGCCCGCAGCGCGGACCACCTCGGGCGGGAGGTGGGCACGCATCCGGTCAGCGGCCACGATGACGACGGGAAGGCCGCTCACGGGGGTGCGCAGGTGGTTGCCCGAGTCCAGCAGTCCGACCAGGGTGGCCCGCCGGTCGTCGAAGAAGACCGCCAGCTCGTAGAGGGCGTCATCAACCTCAGCCCGCTCCCGGTGCACCTGCCAGAGCAGCTGGACGCCGCCGACCGCCACGCCCACCCCGGTGGCCACCAGGATGGCCGGTGGCGAGACGAACAGGTCGGGGCGGCGCTCCTCGAGGAGCCGCAGCAGCCCGCCAGCCAGGGCCAGACCGGTCCAGAAGAAGGCGAACACCGCCGCGAACTGCGACCACGTGCCGGGCCAGACCACCAGCAGGACCAGCAGGGCACTGACCGAGACCACCGCCGCCCCGGAAACCAGCCAGTCCCCCCCACCGCCCGGCCAGGCGGTCGGGAGGACCACCGGCAGCACCGCAAGGGCCGCACCCAGCAGCGCCGCCGCCCAGAGCCTCCAGGTACGCGGGCGCACCCGGGCGACCCGAGCGGCGAACCAGAGCAGCGCCAGGTCGAAGGCGAGGTTGATGACGAACAGGAGCACCTGCCCGACAGCGGTCACTTCACCCACGCCAGGCCCCCCTGCAACGGCTCACCCCATCCCGCAGCGCGAGACTACGAAGCAAGTCCTGCATTTATGCCACCATCTTAGCCCAGCCGCGCTGTCGCTTGTGGTCGCAACGTGACGCCGCCGTTTGACGCATCTTGTCGAACCCCGGGAGCATGCTCATGCCGCCCGGCCATCGACCCGGTCGGGCGGCGGGGGCGCGTCCGTCCGCCCTGGTGGAGGGGGCGCATCGGTCCGTCCTGACGGAGGGAGCGCACCGGCCCTCATCGGCAGGGGAACGCCTGGCCCCGGCCCCGGGGGGTGCTCCCACCCCATCCGTTCTGTTCGGCTTCACTGTTGATGCGGTGGCCCAGGGGGACCCAGCCGACTCCATCCGCTCTGTTCCACTTCACTGTTGATGCCCTGGCCCAGGGGGACCCAGCCAACCCCATCCGCTCTGTTCGGCTTCACTGTTGATGCCGCTGCTCCAGGGGGCCCCACCCGACCGTATCCACTCTGTTCGGCTTCACTGTTGATGCCTGGCCCAGGGGGACCCAGCCAACCCCATCCGCTCTGTTCGGCTTCACTGTTGATGCCGCTGCTCCAGGGGGCCCCACCCGACCCCATCCGCTCTGTTCGGCCTCACTGTTGATGCCGCTGCTCCAGGGGGCCCCACCCGACCCCATCCGCTCTGTTCCACTTCACTGTTGATGCCCTGCCCCCGCGGCCCCACCCGACCGTATCCACTCTGTTCGGCTTTACTGTTGATGCCGCTGCTCCCCGTCTCTGAACTGCAACGGGTGGACCTGCGGCGGGATCAACATCGGGCTATAACAGATCCCGTGCGCGAGAACGGGGGCCTCCCCGCCCGAGCCCTAGCCTCCGGGGCCCCCACCGTGTCGGGCTGCGGGCGGACACCACCATCAACACTCAACCAGAACAGACCCGATGCGCGGCAACGAAGCCCCTCCCCGCCCGAGCCCCGGCCCACGCGGCCCCCACCGTGCCGAGCCGCGCAGCGCCATCAACACGCAACCAGAACAGACCCGATGCGCGGCAACGAGGACCCTCCCCGCCCGAGCCCCGGCCCCCCGGGGTACCCACTGTGTCGCACACTCCCTCGCACCACCATCAACACGCAACCAGAACAGACCCGATGTGCGGCAACGAGGGACCTCCGCGCCCGAGCTCCGGCCCCCCGGGGTACCCACCAAACCGCACGAGCCTGGAAATGCCGCCCGCGCCGGCGGGCGCGAGAAAGGGCGCCCCCTGCTCAGGGGCGCCCCCAGTTCGCGATCTTCAGCTCCGGAGCTCACGCCCAACTCGGGCGCAGACTCCCGCGTCTGTCGGCAAATCCTTACTGCGGCTTGCGGCGGAGGAAGGCGGGGATGTCCAGTTCGTCCACGATGGGCTTGACCTCGCCCACCTGCGGCTGGCCGGCCTTGCGGCGGCCCCAGCCGGGGAAGTCGCTGTCGCCGAAGCCGGTGGCGATGACGGTCACGCGGATCTCGTCGGTGATGGAGTCGTCGATGACCGCGCCGAAGATGATGTTGGCCTCGGGGTCGGCGGCCTGGGCGATGATCTCGGCGGCCTCGTTGACCTCCATGAGGCCGAGGTCGGAACCGCCGGTGATGTTCAGCAGCACGCCCTTGGCGCCCTCGATCGAGGTCTCGAGCAGCGGGCTCGAGATGGCGGCGCGGGCGGCGTCGGCGGCGCGGGACTCGCCGCGGGCGACGCCGATGCCCATCAGGGCGGAGCCGGTGTTGGACATGATCGTGCGCACGTCGGCGAAGTCCAGGTTGATCAGGCCCGGCACGGCGATCAGGTCGGAGATGCCCTGCACGCCCTGGCGGAGCACGTCGTCGGCCGTGCGGAAGGCGTCCATCAGGCTGGTCTTCTTGTCAACCACCTGCAGCAGGCGGTCGTTCGGGATGGTGATCAGCGTGTCGACCTTTTCCTTCAGGTTCTGGATGCCCTTCTCGGCCTGGCTCATGCGCTTGCGGCCCTCGAAGGTGAAGGGCTTGGTGACCACGCCCACGGTCAGCGCGCCCATCTCGCGGGCGACCTCGGCCACGATCGGCGCGGCGCCGGTGCCCGTCCCGCCGCCCATGCCGGCCGTAACGAAGACCATGTCCGCGCCCCGCAGCGCGTTCGCGATCTCCTCCCGGCTCTCCTCGGCGGCGCGGCTGCCGATGTCGGGGTCGGCGCCCGCGCCGAGCCCCTTGGTCAGCTTGGCCCCGATCTGGAGCCGGGTGGGAGCCTGGGCGCTCTTCAGCGCCTGCGCGTCCGTGTTGACGGCAATGAACTCGACGCCCTTCAGGCCGGCCGAAATCATGCGGTTGACCGCGTTGTTGCCGCCGCCACCAACGCCGATGACCTTGATGCAGGCAAACTGCTCAAACCCCGGCTGATACTCGTTCACGGCTGTGATCCTCCTTGCATGGCGCTAGTGGAACAGGGCCTTCAGCCAGTCCCGGACCCGTCCTGTTCGCTTCGGCTGCTCCTGGGCCGGCGCCTCCGGTTCCCCCCGGGCTTCGGAGGCCTCGGCGGGCGTCAGCGCCCGGGCGCCCCAGAGGGCGAGGCCTGCGGCCACCGCCATCTCCGGTTCGGCGGCCAGGGGGCTCGCTGGCGTGCCGACACGGGCCTTCAGGTTGAGGCAATCGCCGGCGAAGGCGTCGAGCCCCTTCAGGCGGCTTCCTCCGCCCGTCAGTACCAGCCCTGCCGGGAAAAGGCCCGCATAGCCAGACCGCTTGACCGCAGCGGCGGCCATCTGGAGGATCTCCTCCACCCGCGAGCCGATGATCTCTGCTACGTGCTTGACGGTGATCTCCCGGCGGTTCAGCCCGGACGGCGTGGCCACCTCGAAGCTCCCCTCGGGGGCGAGCAGCGGCGAAGCCCAGCCCTGCTCCCGCTTCAGCTGCTCCGCTGTCGCCACAGGCACCCGGAGCAGCGTCGCCAGATCGTGCGTGATGTGGTCGCCACCCACGGGGAGCACCGCCAGGTGGAACAGGTGACCCTGCTCGTAGACGGCCACACCGGTCGTCCCGCCGCCCAGGTCCAGCAGCAGGACGCCCTGCTCCCGCTCCTCGGGCGTGAGCACGGCCTCGCCCGCCGCACGCACCGCCACGAGGTAGTCGTCGACCTCCAGGCTCGCATGGCGGGCGGTCCGCAGGTGGTTCTGCACCTGAAGCGCATCGCCCGTGACCACCAGGACCTCCGCCTCCAGCGTGCGGCCGCAGAGGCCCAGTGGATCGCGCAGTGGAACGCTGCCGTCCAGGCGGTAGCTGCGCGGGACCACGTGCACCCGCTCGCGCCCTGCATCCGGCGTGACCGACGCCGCAGCGGCGTCCAGCGCCCGCCGGACCGCCTCGGGCGACACGCCCGCCGCCGGCCGGGGAACCGGCACCTCCGCCGCCCCGACCTCCGACCGCAGGTGTGCGCCGGAGACGGAGATCACGGCACGGCCGACGCGCTGGCGATCCGCCATCGCACAGGCCGCATCCGCCGCCCGGCGCATGGCGTCAGCCGCCGCGCCAAGGTCGCTGATCAGCCCTCGGTACACCCCTGCCGACGGGACGAGACCCACGCCGATGATCTGCGCATCGCCGCCCTCCGTCCGCTCGGCCAGGGCCGCCACCACATGGGTGCTGCCGGCGTCAAGACCCAACACCAGGTTCTCTGCCACCGAGCCGGCTCCCTCCACTCTCGGATCATGCGTGCACTTCTTAAGTGCATTCAACGCCCGAAGTGCGAATCCTCCTCCTGAATATGGGTGGCGCTATAAATCTTGGGAACGGCTTCCGCAAGAAATGTAGCCTGTCCCATCCAGGAACAGGCTGCGGGCTCCTCACGATGGGGTTGTGCGGCGCAGGCCACGGGCCCCCCTGCTACTCCTCCTGCGCCTGCTTGGGCTCCTCTGCACCCTCCTGCGGCTCCGCCCCGTTCAGGAGCCCCCAGCGCCGCAGCAGCAGGCGCCGGATGATGCCGAGGTTCTGGAAGAGCCGGATGCCCATGGCGACCACGCCGGCCATGTAGAGGCTCTCCACCCCGATGCGGTCGCCCAGGTAGACCAGGCCGGCGGCCAGCAGGGCGTTGGTGAAGAAGCCGGTGATGAAGATGCCGTTGTCGTACGTGCCCTCCAAACTGGCGCGCAGGCCGCCGAAGGCGGTGTCCAGGGCCGCGAGGACGGCGATGGAGAGGTAGCGTGCGTAGGCGATGGGCAGCGTGAACGGCGACAGGACGCCGAGCAGGATGCCGACGATAAAGCCCAGGACGATGATCCACATCAGGGGGCGACCTCCTCGAGAGCGGGCTGGGCATAGTCCAGCCGCAGGCGGGCCGTGTATGCGGGCACCCGCACCTGCGTCTCCTTCTTGACCGTGATCTGAATGCCCCAGAAACGCAGCGACTCGGCGACGCCGCCCTTCATCGTGATGGCCCGCTCCAGCTCGTCCGGGTTGCCGATGGCGACGATGTTGAGCGGCGGCGCCGTGCGGACGCCGTTGATGGTGACGACGGGCCCGGTGCAGCGGATCTCGGTCCGCCCGGTCAGGCGCTGCCCGTTGATGGCGATCGCCTCGGCCCCGGCGGCCTGCAGCTCGTTGATCACCCGCAGGACGTCCTCGTCGTGGATGATGAAGTTGTTGGGGTTCTCGCCCGAGGTGACCGGGTGGGCGGAGTCCGCCATGACGACGGTCACGCCGGGCCCGACCAGCGGCAGCAGCCCGGCGTGGATCTGCGCCTGCTCGAGCCGCTCCGCCAGGGCCTGGTACTCGTTCTGCGTCTTCACCGAGATGAGCTGCTGCTGCCGGAGTGCCTCCACCTCAGCCGCCAGCTCGTCCCGGTGCCGCTCCGCCTCGGCCAGCTGTGCGACCAGCCGCTCGGTGCGCTGGACGGTCGCCAGGTCCGCCAGGGCGACCTGCCGCTGAACCTTGAACTGCATCGAGAGCATGAGGCCGAGGGCCACGCCGACCAGCGCGGTCGCCCAGGGCATCCGCCGCACCCGCTCCATCATGGCCTCACCCCCACCGTTATTGACACCCCAGCCCGAGCACCTTGCCGTAGACCCTGAGGTCGATCTGGCAGGTCGCCCGGGCGGTCGCAGGAACCCGGTCCAGATGGTCCAGGAGCCCCTTCAGCTGCGTCTGGATGTGCTTCTCCCGCTGGGCGGCGTCGTCCGGCAGCACGCCCACCTCCACCGTCGTGCCGCCGGTCAGGTAGAGCCGCAGGTAGCGGTCCTCCCGCACGTGGACCTCCGAGAGCTGCTCCAGCAGCGGCTCGCCCGTCCACCAGAGCAGCGTGAGCGCATCGCGCAGGCCCAGATCCTCCACGACGGCCCCGCGCAGGGCGCTCGGCAGGGAGACGCCGCTCACCACCGGCAGCCGCTTCCCCTCCTCCAGCAGACGCTGGCCGAGGATGCGGCCGCCCTCGTCCAGCAGCAGGTAGAACCGCCCCTGGTACTGCAGCAGCGCCAGCGGCTCCCGCTCGGCGACGCTGATCAGCAGCGCGTTGCCCCGCCACGTGACCGTCGCCGACTTGATCCACGGCTCGGACAGCAGGCGCTCCCGCACCCGCTCCGCCGAGGCCTCCCACCTGAGCATTCCCGGGCTGACGCCGGCGATCTCCAGGATCTCCGCCTGGCTCAGGCGCTGGTTGCCGGAGATCTGCACCCGCTCCAGCCGGAAGAGCGCCGAACGGTAAGCGGCGAACAGGCAGACGCCGAGCAGCACCAACAGGGTCAGCACCAGGCCCCACCGGCTGCGCGTCTGCGCCGCCCGTCCCCCCACTCTCTGCGCCTGCTCCATGCTCCGCCGTCACCGCCCCTTGCCTGCAAAGCCATGTCAATTATACCGCAGGCAGTCCGTGCGCCGCCTCCGGTCATTTCTGTCATGCCGCCGGGCGATCAGCCGCCACCTCTGGTCATGGCTGCCGCACCGCCGCGGCGCCGCCCCGGTCATGTCTGTCACGCCGCTACGCGGTCGGCAGCACCACATCGAGAGCCTGCGGGATGATCTCGAACGTCACGGGCAGATGGCCGGCCACGTCGCCGTCCAGCTGGAAGACGACCTTCTCCGGCGAGCTGGCCGTCACCTTGCGGCCCTGCATCATGCGGACCTTCGGATGGCCGACGTGCTTGCCGCTGTATATCTGCGACACGAGCCGCAGCAGCTCCAGCCGGCCGAGGTTCTCGCCCCAGGCGATCTCGAAGAGGCCGTCGGCGAAGTCGGCGCCGGGGAAGATCTGCATGCCGCCGCCGAAGTAGCGGCCGTTGCCCACCTCCAGCAGCAGCACCCGGGAGAGGTGCACCCGCTGATCGTCGATCTCCACGTCCACCGGCACTCCGGTGAAGCGGAAGAGGGTGTCGAACACCCCCCGGAGGTAGCTGAGCTTGCGGAAGCGCGGGCCATAGGACCGGATCCGGTCGCAGACCTCGGCGTCGAAGCCGAAGCCGGCCCCGTTGAAGAAGTAGCGGTGGCCGTGGGCCAGGCCGACGTCGATCCGGGCGACCCGCCCCTGAAACGCCATCCGGCAGCCCTCGACCGGATCCCGGGGCAGCCGGGCCGTGCGAACCCAGTCGTTGCCGGTGCCCGCCGGGATCACGGCCAGCGCGGCGCGGCTGCCCATCAGGCCATTGCCCACGTCGTTGAGCGTGCCGTCGCCGCCCATGGAGACCACGCGGTCGTAGCCTTCCTGCACCGCCTCCCGGGCGAGCGCGGTGCCGTGCCGGGGACCCTGCGTGAACTTGACGCAGTAGTCGCCGAGCTGGGCGGCCAGAGGTTCGATCTGCTTCCACTCGGCCAGCGCACGCCCGTGGCCGGCGACGGGGTTGACGATGAAACAGACCCGCGGCATGTGGCACCACCTCCGGGCTAAGAGCGGATCGCTGTAACGTCATTCACTTCTCCCTACCGAATCTCCTTCCCACCGTAATTCTCTTCCAGAACGCGGTGGAAGCGAGTCGGCACCCCGATGGTGCAGACTCGCTTCCCGTGCACCGTCAACTGGGCTCTCGGACGGCGGTAGGCAACCGCCCGCCTGTCACGACGCGCACCGGTCCCTCCTTGGTCGGGCGGATGTCGAAGTCGAAGATCTCGGTGGGCAGCCAGAGCGTGCAGCAGGCGTTGGGAATGTCGACGATGGCGCTGATGCGCCCCTCGACCGGGGCGGTCCCGAGGATCATGTACGCCTCCTCGCCCGTGTAGCCGAAGCTCTTCAGGTAGTTGATCGCTTCCAGGCAGGCCCGCCGGTAGGCCACGTGGGGGTCCAGGTAGTACTGGCGGCCCTCCTCGTCCACCGAGTAACCCTCGAACACAACATAGCTTGTGAAGCGGGGTTCGGTGAAGCTGGGCTGGAAGATCGCGTGCTGGAGGTTGTACTTGTTCATACCGTCCTTGATCAGGTCGACGCTCATGGTGATGTAGCCCGGCATCTCGATGGCGCCGCAGAACGTGATCTCGCCGTCGCCCTGGCTGTAGTGCAGGTCACCGACCGTCAGCTTGGCACCCTTCACATGGACGGGGAGCATCGCCCGGGCTCCCCGGGTCAGGTTCTTGATGTCCCGGTTGCCGCCGTTCTCACGGGGCGGGATGGTGCGGGCGCCCTCGCGGGCCACCCGCTCGAACTCCGGCGTGCCTGGGCGCAGCGAGCCGAGGATCGCGTTCCGCGGCTCGGGCGGCAAGGCGAGCGGGGGCACCCGTTCGGGGTTCTGGGCGATGAGCCGGCGCTCCCGCTCGTTCCAGCGGGCGAGAAGCTCGTGCGACGGCGCGGTTCCCAGGATGCCGGGATGAGCCAGGTAGGGGATGCGCACTCCCGGAACGTGCCGGGAACGGGCCCATACGCCATCGAACTCCCAGATGGCCTTGTGTGCGTGCGGGAAGTGGTCGGTGAGGAAGCCGCCGCCGTTGTGCTTGCAGAAGATGCCCGTGTAGCCCCAGTTCTGCTTCGGATGGTGGCCGATGTCCAGGATGGCCACGACGAGGAGGTCGCCGGGCTCCGCACCTGCCACCTCGATGGGGCCGGTCAGGTGGTGGTTGGGCGTGAGGTCCATGTCTCGGATGTCGGTGGCCGTATCGTCGTTCCGGACCTGGCCGCCGGTCCAATCGGGGCACTCCACGGTGAACACCTCGCCCGGCCGGACGCTGGCCACGGCCGGGATGTCCGGATGCCACCGGTTCTGCAGGACCTCCCGGTACTCGGAGATCGGCTTGGTCGGATCAACCTCGATCAGTGGGCGTCCCATCACATGCCCTCCTCCGTTCATGTGGTCGCGGCCGGTCGTCGGTCCAGCGGCCGGTCCAGCTGACACCCCGCTGGTCTGAGCGCCAGCCGCCCGTCGTGCGGGGCCGCCAACCCCCGGGCAGATGGCTTCACACCCCCCGAAGCCTGTACGATAGATATGCGGAGGGGGACAGGTCCAGACGCGCGAAAACGGGACCAGCCCGTGCCGGTCCCGCCTCGCTATCGCCGCTCGATCACCGCGCCGATCCGGGTCAGCTTCTCCTCCAGGTTCTGGTACCCGCGGTCGATGTGGTAGATCGCCTCGATCTCGGTTTCGCCCTCGGCCACGAGGCCGGCGAGGATCAGGGCCATGCCCTCCCGCAGGGCGGGGCACTCCACCGTCGCCCCGGAGAGCGACCTCACGCCCTGGACCACCGCCGTGCGCCCCTCGGTCTTGATGTTCGCCCCCAGCCGGCGCAGCTCGTCGGCGACCTTGAACCGGTTCTCGAAGATGGTCTCGGTGATGATGCTCGTCCCATCGGCCACGGCCATCAGGGCCATCATCTGCGGCTGCATGTCGGTGGGGAAGCCGGGGTAGGGCAGGGTCTTCAGGTCGGTGGCCTTCAGGCGCCGGGGGCCGATGGCGGTCACGCTGCCGGCTCCCTCCCGCACCGTGACGCCCATCTCCCGGAGCTTGGCCGTCACCGCGTCCAGGTGCTCGGGGATCACCCCCTGCACGGTCACCTCGCCGCCGGTGATCGCCCCGGCCGCCAGGAAGGTGCCGGCCTCGATGCGGTCGGGGATCACCGTGTGCTCCACCGAGCCCAGCCGGCGGACCCCGTCGATGCGGATGACGTCCAGCCCCGCCCCGCGCACCTTCGCCCCCAGCTTGTTGAGGAACTCCTGCAGATCGACGATCTCGGGCTCCCGTGCGGCGTTGCGGATCACCGTGGTCCCCTCGGCCAGCACCGCCGCCATCATCAGGTTCTCGGTGGCCCCCACCGAGGGGAAGTCCAGGTAGATCTCGGTTCCCCTCAGCCGCCTGGGAACGCTGGCCTCTATATAGCCGAAGCGCTCCTCGATACGGGCCCCCAGCATCTCCAGGCCCCGGAGATGAAAATCGATCGGCCTCGGGCCGATCGCGCAGCCGCCAGGATAGGAGATGCGAATCTTCCCGACACGGGCCAGCAGCGGGCCCATCAGGAAGATCGAGGAGCGCATCTCGCGGGTGAAGTCGGCTCCGACCTCAAGGCTGCTCACGCCGTCGGCCCGAATGTGCAGGGTGCGCCCGGACACACCCGCAGGCCCCTCCTCCACCCGGGCCCCCAGCTTGCGCAGGATCTCGATCATCACCGCGACGTCGCGGATCATCGGTGCGTTGTGGATCACCGACTCACCCGCCGTGAGGAGCGCCGCCGCCAGAATCGGCAGGGCGGCGTTCTTGGCGCCGCTGATCGCCACCTCCCCCTCGAGGCGGCGCCCGCCTGCGACCACGTAGCGCTCATGCTGCTTCACAGTGCATGCGACCTCCCGCAGCCGGAGCCAATCCGGGGAGGCCGGCCCGTCAGGGCAGGAAGCAGGGGCTCTGCCCCCAGATCTTCACCTCGGCCTCCAGCAGCACTCCGAACCGCTGTTGAACGGTACTGCGAACCCGGTCCATCAGCGTCAGCACATCCTTCGCCGTGGCCTGACCCAGGTTGACGATGAAGTTGGCGTGCTTCGCGGAGACCTGTGCGTCGCCCTCCCGCGCCCCCTTCAGCCCGGCCTGCTCGATGAGCCGGCCGGCGTGGTCCCCGGGCGGGTTCTTGAAGACCGACCCCGCGTTGGGATACCGCAGGGGCTGGGTGGCGCGGCGCCGCTCCAGATGGTGCCGCATCGCCTCCTGCATCTCCGCCGGCCCGGCGGGGTGCAGGGCCATGACCACCTCGACCACGATGGCCGAGGTTCCCTGAAGGCGGGAACTCCGGTAGCCGAATCCGATCTCGTGCGGCGAGAGGCGCTCGAGGCGCCCGTCGCCCCATATGACGGTCGCCTCCTTGACGACCTGCGCCAGATCGCCGCCGTGCGCGCCGGCGTTGATCACCACCCCGGCCCCGACGGTGCCGGGGATGGCGCAGGCGAACTCGATGCCCCCGAGGCCGGACTTCCGGGCCTGGTGGGCCAGCTTCGGCAGGCTGCAGCCGCCTCCGACGCGGACCGTGCTGCCCTCCAGGGCAAGATGGCCAAACTCGCCCGTCAGGCTGAGCACCAGCCCGCGGACCCCTTCGTCGGAGACCAGCAGGTTGCTGCCTTTGCCGAGGATGTAGACGGGTAGGCTCTCCTCTCCTGCGAGGCGCAACAGGCCGGAGAGCTCCTGGCGGTTGGCCACCTGAATCAGGTAGTCGGCCGGACCGCCTATGCGAAAGGTGGTGTGCCGCTTCAGGGGCTCATCTCGGCGGATGCGGCCCGGGTCGCGGATTATGCTACGCAGCCGTTCGGCGATGGGTGACATAGGGCGGCCTCCCGAGGCGGGCGCCCGACGGCGGCTGGCAGCCGCTCACCGGCGGTTCCGACCAGACTCGCGGGCGATGGAGACGATGCGCTGCGCGATGGTGCCGGCAGCGCCGGGGTCGGCCAGCTCCCCCAGGGCGGCCCGCATGCGCGCCGCCAGGGCCGTGTCGGTGAGGACGGACGTGAGGGCCGCGGCCAGGTCGTCGGCGGTGAGGCCCGCCTCCCGCAGCACGAGGGCTGCGCCCCGCCGCTCCAGGGTGCGGGCGTTCCACTCCTGGTGGTTGTGGGTGACGTTGGGGCTGGGGATGAGGACGCTGGGCAGCCGCCGCACCTGGATCTCGGCCAGGGTGAGGGCGCCGGCGCGGAAGAGGCCGGCGTCGGCAGCAGCGTAGATCTCCGGCATGTTATGCGCATAGGGCAGCAGGGTGACGAACGGCGCCCTGTCGCCGTAGTGGGCCTTTACCTGGTCGAAGTAGCGCTCGCCCGTGATGTGCACCACCCGCAGGCCGTCGACGGATAGCCGGAGCACGGCCTCGACGGCCGCGCGGTTGAAGTCCCGGGCGCCGCCGCTTCCGCCCATGATGACGAGCACCCGCTCGTCGGGGCCGATCCCCAGGGCGGCGCGGGCGGCCGCGCGGTCGGCGGCCGCGATCTCGGGCCGGACGGGGTTGCCCGCCCGGACCAGGCGCGCACGGGCGGGGAAGTGGGCCCGGGCCTCCTCGTACGGCACGAAGACCGCCTCGGCCCACCGGGCCGCGAGGCGGTTGGTCACGCCGGGGAAGGCGTTCTGCTCCTGGATGACGATCGGCACGCGCATGAGCCGGGCCGCCGCCAGCACCGGGCCGGCGACGAACCCGCCGGTGCCCACGACCACGTCCGGGCGGAACCGGCGGATGTGGCCCAGCGCCTCCACCAGCCCCCGGGCGGCCCGCAGCCCGCCCCGGAGCTTCTGGAGCAGGCCGAGGTTGATCACCCCGCCGCTGGCGATGGTAGCGAACGGCACGCCGCTCCGCGGCACCACCGACGCCTCCCGGCCGGTGGCGGTGCCCACGTAGAGCAGCTCGGCGCCGGCGTCCAGTTCCGTGAGTGCGCGGGCGATGGAGAGGGCGGGGTAGATGTGGCCGCCGGTGCCGCCGCCGGTGATCAGGTAGCGCATGGGAGTACCTCCTTCGAATGGGTGCGAGCACGAGGGCAACCCGACGGCCGCAAGTGGCGGCCCGGGACGGGCGGGGTCCGCCAGTGGCCGCGATAGAGGTCTCCAACCCGGACGGAGGCCCGTCAGTTGCGACAGTACCGGGAGACCCCCAGCAGGATGCCCACGCCCGACAGGGTGATGAGCAGCGAGGTGCCGCCGTAGCTCAGGAACGGCAGGGGGATGCCCGTGGACGGCACGGAGGCCGTGACCACGGCGATGTTGAGCGCCGCCTGCAGCGTGATCAGCGAGGTGACGCCCGCGGCCAGCAGGCTGGTGAAGCGGTCAGGCGCCTGGATGGAGATGCGGTAGCCCCGCCAGGCGAAGGCGAAGAAGAGCAGAAGCACCAGCACGGCGCCGATGAACCCCAGCTCCTCGCCCAGCACGGCGTAGATCATGTCGGTGTGCCGCTCGGGCAGGTAGAAGTACTTCTGCCGGCTCTGGCCGATCCCCACGCCGAACAGGCCGCCAGAGCCGAAGGCGAGCAGGGCCTGGATGATCTGGTAGCCCGAGTCGGTGGGGTCCGCCCAGGGGTTGAGGAAGGTGGTGATGCGGCTCCAGCGCTCCTCGTCGATCTTGGCCAGGGCGAAGATCCCGGCCACGCCCACCACCGCCAGCCCGGCGAGGTGGGAAAGGCGTGCCCCGGCCGCGAAGAGCATGAGGCCGCCGGTGCCGGCCAGCGTCAGCGACGTGCCGAGGTCCGGCTCCAGCATGATCAGGCCGAAGAGCAGGCCCAGCACCAGCAGCGGGGGCAGGAGCCCGCGGACGAAGTTCTGCACGTCCCGGGCGTTCCTGGCCAGGTAGGTGGAGAGCCACATGATGAAGGCGAACTTCGTCACCTCGGAGGGCTGGAAGGCCAGCTGGCCGTAGCCCAGCCAGCGGCGGGCCCCCAGGCGGGAGATGCCCACGCCGGGGATGACCACGAGGATCAGGAGCACGATGGCCACCAGCAGCGCCGTCCGGCTGTGCCTCTGCCAGAACCAGGGGTTGATGCTGGCGAAGACGGCCATGGAGCCTAGGCCGATGGCCACCCAGATCGCCTGGCGCACCAGGAAGTAATACCGGTTGCCGAAATCCGCCTCTGCGATGGCGGTACTGGACGTATACACCATGACAATTCCGATGCCGAGTAAGAGCGCAACCACTGCCATGAGGGTGTAGTCCGGACTCCTGCGGATGGGATGCAAGGAGAGCCGACCCCCTCAGAATCGTCCTACCGCCCGCCCAGCACGCCGGGCAGGGCGAACCAGCCCAGGGCGGTCAGGAGAAGCGCAGCCCCCCAGAAGAGGCGGAGCACCTGCCCCTCCGACCAGCCGAGCAGCTCAAAGTGATGGTGCAGCGGCGCCATCTTGAAGATGCGCCGGCCCGTGAGGCGGAAGGAGGCCACCTGCAGGATGACCGAGATGACCTCGATGACGTAGACGCCGCCCACGATCACCAGCAGGAACTCGGTCCTGGTGAGCACCGCCATGGCGGCCAGGGCGCCGCCCAGGGCGAAGGAGCCCACGTCGCCCATGAAGATGCGGGCGGGATGCCTGTTGTAGTAAAGGAAGCCGAGGCAGCCGCCCACCAGGGCGACGGCCAGCACGGCCATGTCGGTCTGGCCCACGGCCAGGGCCACGAACAGGCCGTAGAAGGTGAACGTGATCACGCTGAGGCCGCCGAGGAGCCCGTCCAGCCCGTCGGCGAAGTTGACGGCGCTGGCGGTGCCCCACACCATGATCAGCACCAGCGCGTAGTAGAGCGGCTTCCCCAGGTCGACGGTGACGTTGACGAAGGGCAGGGTGACGGCGGTGCCGAGCCCCAGCACCTCCACCGCCCCGTACCCCAGCACGGCGGCGAGCGCCACCTGGGCCAGCAGCTTGTCGCGGGCCCGGAGGCCCAGCGAGCGCTTCAGCACCACCTTGATGTAGTCGTCGGCGAAGCCCACCAGGCCGTGGCCCACGGTGAGCACCAGGGCGATGATCAGCCGGGTGAGCGCGTCGCCCCCGCGCGGGGCGAAAAGCAGCGTGGCCAGGATCGCCGGGATCGTGAAGATGACGCCACCCATGGTGGGGGTGCCCGCCTTGGCCTGGTGGCTGGCCGCCATCTCGGCCCGGATGGTCTGGCCGGCCTTGAGCCGCCGCATCAGCGGGATCACGACGGGACCCAGGGCCAGGGCGCCCAGGAGTGCGACGAGCCCGGCGGCAGCCAGGCGGAGCAGCGTGGTATCGGTCATGTGATCGAGCCCTTTCCTCGTGTATTGCGGCAGACGGCTGGGAGGCTACGACTGCGGCTGCTCCAGGAACGCCGCGAGGGCCTGGACGATCTCCTCCATGGCCATCCCGCGGGACCCCTTCACCAGCACCGTGTCGCCCCTGCGGAGGACTCGCTTCAGGTGCTCCACGGCGGCACCGTTGGCGTCGACCTCGTCGATGGCGGTAAGCCGGGTGCCCGCCGCGGCGTCGGCCGGGCCACCCTGGCGGCCAGCAGCGACGGCGTCCCGCGCCCCGGCAGCGATGTGCCGGCCCAGGGCGCCCACGGCCACCAGCTCGTCCGCCAGGCGGGCGGCCGCGGCCCCCACCTGACGGTGCCCCTCCACCTCCATGGCGCCGAGTTCGTACATCTCCCCCAGCACGGCGATGCAGCGGCCGGACGGGCCGGCGATGCTCCGCATCACCTCGAGGGCGGCGATGACGGATGCAGGGGCAGCGTTGTACGTGTCGTCGAGGATGCGCACGCCCCCGGCGTTCACGAGGCGCATCCGGTTGCCGGTGTTCTCGAAACGGGTGAGGCCTCTGGCCACCTCGGCCAGGGTCATTCCCCCGGAGAGACCCACGGCCGCCGCCGCCAATGCGTTCAGGCGGTTGTGGGCGCCCGGGGCGGGCAGGTCGACCTCGACCTCACCCAGGTGGCTCACGAGCCTGAACCGCTGGCCCAGGCCACTGGCGGGCGAGTTGCCCGCAGGCCGGTGTGCCACAGGCCGGTCTCCCGCGGGCTGGTCACCCGCTGACCGGACTTCCTCGGCGGTGACCCACCGACCACCGGGGGGACCATCCCCGCCCGCGGCGCCCTGCCTGGCCGCCCACTCGGCGGCGGCCTCCCGCGCCGTCAGGCCGTAGAACCAGACCCGGGCAGGGGTCGCCTCCGCCATCGCCCGCACCAGCGGGTCGTCGGCGTTCAGCACCGCGTCGCCGTCGGCGGGCAGGGCCCGCACCAGCTCCGCCTTGGCCAGGGCGATGTTCTCCCGGGTGCCCAGGAGCTCCAGGTGGGTGATGCCCACGTTGGTCACCACGCCCACCTGCGGCCGGGCGATGGAGGCCAGGTAGGCGATCTCGCCCAGGGCCCGCATGCCCATCTCCAGCACCGCCACCTCGTCGGCGTCGGTGAGGCCGGCCAGGGAGGCGGGCAGGCCGATCTCGGAGTTCAGGTTGCCCTTGGTGCGGAAGACACGGAACCGCTCGGCGAGGACCGCCGCCACCATCTCCTTGGTGGTGGTCTTGCCCACCGAGCCGGTCACCCCCACCACGGTCAGGTGCGGGTGGCGGTCCCGGATCGCCCGGCCCAGCTGGCCCAGGCCCAGCAGCGGGTCAGGGCAGATGACGACGGCGGCGCCGGGCGCTTCGACCGGCCGGGCGGCCAGGACGCATGCGGCGCCGGCGGCAGCTGCCTGGCCGGCGTAGTCGTGGCCGTCAACGCGCTCGCCCACCAGGGCGACGAAGCAGTCGCCGGGGACCACCTTGCGGCTGTCCCAGGCGAGGCCGGTGACCCGGGCGGCGGGGTCGCCCGCCGCCACGCGGCCGCCGGTCAGCACGGCGATCTCCGCCGCGGTAAAGAGGTGCGTCAATTCAGGACCCGCCCTTTCCGGCCCGCGCCTCGATCAACGAGCGGGCCACAGCCCGGTCGTCGAAGGGGATGGTGCGGTCCTTGAAGATCTGGTACGTCTCGTGGCCCTTGCCGGCGATGACGATCACGTCGTCCGGCTGGGCCATGGCCACTGCCCGGCGGATCGCCTCGGCCCGGTCGATGACCACCTCGTAGGTGCGTCCCGGGCCGAGCCGGTCCAGCACGCCGGCCTCGATCTGTTGGACGATGCGGACCGGGTCCTCGCTCCGCGGGTTGTCTGACGTGATGATGGTGTGGTCGGCCAGTTCGGCGGCGATGCGCCCCATGATCGGCCGCTTGGTCGGATCGCGGTCCCCGCCGCAGCCGAACACGGCGATCAGCCGCCCGCGGGTGAAGGCCCGGGCGGTGCGCAGCACGTTCTCCAGCGAGTCGGGCGAGTGGGCGTAGTCGACGAAGACCCCGAAGGGCTGCCCCGCCCGCACGGGCTGGAGCCGGCCGGGCACCCCCTCCTCGGCCTCGAGCGCATCGCGGATGACCGGCAGGTCGACGCCCTCCACGACGCCCGCGGTGGCGGCGGCCAGGGCGTTGTACACGTTGAACCGGCCCACCAGCCGCAGGGCGACAGCGATCTCCCCCTGGGGCGTCTTCAGCCGGAACCTGGTGCCCGCGGGGCTGAAGTCCATGTCCTCGGCGCGGACCATGGCCCCGGGGCGCAGCCCGTAGGTGTATACCGGCACCTCGGCCACCGTGCGGTAGTACTCGCTGGCCGGGTCGTCGAGGTTGAGGATCGCCGCCTTGCGGGGCTTGAAGCCGGGCCTCGACAGCAGGCGGAAGAGCCGTGCCTTGGCCTCCCGGTAGGCACCGAAGGTGCCGTGGTAATCCAGGTGATCCTGGGTAAGGTTTGTGAATATCCCAAGGTCAAACTCTACATCATCGACACGGTTCATGTCGAGCCCCTCGGACGAGGCCTCCATCACGCTGTAGGTGCAGCCGGCCTCCACCATCTGGTGCAGGAGCCGCTGCAGGTCGGAGGCCTGGGGGGTGGTGAGACTGGCGGGCCGCGCCTCGCCCGGCATCAGGGTGTGCACGGTGCCGATCAGCCCCACCCGGTGGCCGTGCTTCTCCAGCACCGCCTTGACCAGGTGCGTGGTGGTGGTCTTGCCGTTGGTGCCGGTGACCCCCACCACCCGGAGCCGCCGGGAAGGGTAGCGCCAGAACCTGGCCGCCAGGCGCCCCAGGGCCACGCGGGCGGAGTCGGTCTGGATGACCGCCACGTGCGCCGGGACCTGTACCGGGCGCTCCACGACGAGCGCCGCCGCCCCCCGCCCCACCGCTTCACCCACGTGCTCGTGGCCATCGGTACGCCGCCCGGGAAGGGCCACGAAGAGAGCGCCGGGCGCCACCTGCCGGGAATCGTAGACGACGTCGGTGATCTCTGCCGCCGGATCCCCCTGGAGCAATCGGCCGACGAACAGGCAATCCTTCACCCGCATCGCGCGATCCGCCTCACTTTACCGGAGGTTGCACCTTCTGTCTCCCATTATTTCCACATAATAGAGGTGAAATACCTCCTTCCATATGGGTGCTTTTTGCGAGATTCGGAAACTTTTTGCGGCCGGGATGGGCTGCGAATGTGCGTGGTGATGGGTAGAAGGCGCGGGGCGCGATTTCCAGGTCGAGAAGTGTCCCGTCAGAGCGGCCGGGTCGGGAAATGCCATGGCGGGGCGGACGCACTGCCCACGCACCGGCTCACGCCCGACTTGCGATCGGTCGCCCGCAACCCGCGTCCCCGGCACGCACGAGACGCAGGATCCTGTGCGCGCCACCCCGCACCACCCGATCCCACGCCTCAGCGCTTGCCGCGCAGGTAGACCTTGACGGGCGTCCCGCTGGGGATCCGCGCCCCCGCTGCAGGCTCCTGCTTGTAGACCGCCCCCGACCCCTGCGCCTCCATCAGCAGCCCCCGTTCGGCCAGCGTGCGGGCGGCCTCGTACAGCGACAGCCCGGCCAGCGGCGGCACGGTCACCTCCCGGGACCCGGGCGGTGACGGCGTGAGGTTGGCGGTGATCTCGCCGCCCTTGTAGGCCGTGGACCCCGGCAGCGGGAACTGGCTCACCACGTAGCTGCCGGCGCCCGTCAGGCTGAGGCGGAAGCCGGCCTCGCGGGCGACCTTCTCCGCGTCGGGGATGGGCAGGTTGACCAGGGACGGCACCTGGGCCGGCTCCGGCTCCTTCGGCGGGTCCGGCTCCCAGGGGTGCTCCTTCGGCGGGGGCGGCGCCGTCGACTTGGGCGCCTCGAGGTAGGCCAGCACCGAGCCCATGACCTCGCCGAAGATCGGGGCGGCGATCTGGCCGCCGTAGTAGGCGCCCACCGGCTCGTCGATGGAGATCAGCACCGCCACCTGGGGGTCCGGGTAGGGGGCGAAGCCCACGAAGGAGGCGATGTACTTGCCGGGGGCGATGCGGCCGTCGATCACCTTGTTGGCGGTGCCCGTCTTGCCGCCCACCTGGTAGCCGGCCACCCGGGCGTTCTTGCCGGTGCCGGTCTCCACCACCTCCACCATCAGCTCCTGCACGTACCGGGCCACCTCGGGGGCCACCACCTGGCGCACCACCCGGGGCTGGATCTCCTTGACGAGGTTGCCCTCGTGGTCGTAGATGGCCTTGCCCAGGTGGGGCCACATCAGCTTGCCGTCGTTGGCGATGGCGGCGATGGCGGTCAGCATCTGGATGGGGGTCGCCGTGAGCGTCTGGCCGTACGCCTGGACCGCCAGGTCGATGGCGGTGGCCTGCTTCTTCGGCCGGTACTGGCCCGTGGCCTCGCCCGGCAGGTCGATGCCGGTGGGCCGGTCGAGCCCGAACCGGGAGTGGTACTCGTAGAACTTGTCGGCGCCCAGCCACATCCCCAGCGTGCCGAAGCCGACGTTGGAGGACTTGGCCATCACGGTGTCGATCCTGACGGGGCCGAGGCCCTTGCGGTCCCAGTTGCAGATCGTCCAGCCCTCCACCGTCATGCAGCCGGTGTCGTTGAAGACGGTGTCCTTGGTGATGGTGCCGCTGTCAAGCCCCGCCGCGGCGGTGATGGGCTTGAAGATGGAGCCGGGGTTGAGGGCGTCGGTCACCGTGAAGATGCGGCGCAGCGCCGGGTCGGAGTTGCCGCCCAGCTCGGGGTCGTACCGGGGCCACTGGGCCAGGCCGAGGATCTCGCCGGTCTTGACGTCCATCACGATGATGGTCGCCCGCTTGGCGTTGGTCTCCAGGACCGCCCGCTCGACGTCGCGCTCGATGATCCGCTGCAGGTTCACGTCGATGGTGGTGACCAGGTCGTGGCCCGGCTCGCCGTAGAGCACGTGGCACTCGCCGTCCTCCATCGGCAGGCCACGGGCGGTGTACTCGCACTGGATCTGGCCGTTCTTGCCCTGCAGGTACTCGTTGTACGTGAGCTCCAGCCCCTCGATGCCCTGGTGGTCCAGGTTGGCGATGCCCAGCACGTGCACGGCGAGCTCGCCCTCGGGGTAGTAGCGGCACTTCTCGGGGGCCAGCCCGATGCCGGTGATGCCCATCGCCTTCACCTGCTGGGCCACGTCGGGGTCGACCTTCCGCTTCAGCCACTCGAAGAAGGTGTGCCGGCTCATCCGCCGCTCGAGCTCCTCGGGCGCCATGTTGAGGATGGGCGACAGCGCACGGGCCGCCGCCGCCTTGTCCTTGATGAGGATGGGCTCGGCGTAGATGGACTCGCAGACCCGGTTGGTGAGCAGCGGGTAGCCGTTGCGGTCGAGGATGTGGCCCCGGTCGGCCTGGATCGGGACCGGGCGCATGCGGTAGCGGAAGGCCTTGTCGGCGAAGTAGTCACCGGCGGCGATCTGCAGGTAGACCATCCGGCCGACCAGCCCGCTGAACACCAGGGCGAAGATGCCGATGAGGGCCACCGTGCGGCGGCGGGCCAGCACCCCTGTGGACATGGCGAAACTCCCCCCACGGCCGAAGGTTGGCCACAGGGAGTCTATGCGGCAGGTTGTCCGGGCAGAAGTGAGCGGCGGGACAGCCACCCTCGCGAGCCCCGCGCCTTTGGCGCGTCGGCGCACCCTCACACGAGTTGACACGAGCAAACCCGCGCCACAGCAGGCCTCCGGACCATCACCCGGAGGCCTGCTGCCATGCGGCCTGCCATCTCTCAACTCTTGTGAAAGTCACTCGAGAGGCGGCGTCGCCTTCATGCATGATGTAATTTCCACCACCGAGAGGCGGCGTGGCCTTCAAATGCAGTGCCTACACCTATCGATTCGATTGCTGCCCCGAGGGCCGCGGCGCACCCTCACACGAGTTGACACGAGCAAACCCGCGCCGCAGCAGGCCTCCGGACCATCACCCGGAGGCCTGCTGCCATGCGGCCTGCCATCTCTCAACTCTTGTGAAAGTCCCCGTGCGATCCGGGGGAACGCACAGAGCACACCGTATGCGCAAGACCTGGTCAACCCTCCAGCCCACAGAACGAAGAAAAAGCTGTCCCAGCAGATCGCTCCGCTGGGACAGCCCAGTCTCTCTTCGTCCTACCGCCTTCCGGCCGCCAGGGAGCTCACCCGGGAGGTGACCCGCTCCAGCAGGGCCTGCCAGAACGAGGGCTCCGCCTCGGTCACCTGTGCCTCCACCGGCTCGGGCTCAGGCGGGGTCCGCACGGCCACGGCCTCCTCGCGGCCCGCGAGCGTCTCCGCCACGCTCTCGGGCTGCTGCATGCCGTGGGCCAGGGCCCACCGCTCCACCTCCTCCACCGATGCGGCGTTGGCGATCTTGGCCTCGAGGGCCAGGTTCTGCTCGTTGAGCAGGCTGATCTGCCGCTGGGCGGCGGCGGTGGCGGCCTCGGCCTGCCGGATGGCGGCCTTGGTCTGGACCAGGGAGAGCGCGACGAGGATCAGGGCGACCCAGGCCGCGGTCAGGCCCAGCACCGCCGGGATGCTGACGGTGCGGCGCGCCGGGCGCGGTACAGGCGCAGCGACAGGCGCCGCCGGGGCTGCCGGCGTGTAAGTCCTGGGCTTCTGTACCGGGGTAAGCTGCGGTGCAGCCGACATCTCACATCGCCTCCTCGTCTCCCTGAAGCTTGGCAACGGCCCGGAGCGTGGCGCTCCGCGACCGGGGGTTGTCCTTCAGTTCCTCCGCCGACGCCTTCACCGGCTTGCGCGTAACCGGCTCGGCCAGGGGCCGCTTGCCGCAGACGCAGACCGGGATGTTGGGCGGGCAGGTGCAGGGCTTCGCCCAGCGGGCGAAGGTCTGCTTCACGATCCGGTCCTCCAGCGAGTGGAAGGTGATCACCGCCAGCCGGCCGCCCGGCTTCAGCACCTGCAGGGCGCCTTCCAGGCCCCGCTGCAGGACGCCGAGCTCGTCGTTGACGGCGATGCGTATGGCCTGGAACGTGCGCCGGGCGGGGTGTCCGCCCTCACGCCGGGCGGCGGCGGGAATCGCCGCCTTGATGATCTCCACCAGCTGGCCGGTGGTCTCGACGGGCCGCTCACTGCGGGCCCGGGCGATGAACTGGGCGATGCGGCTTGCCCAACGCTCCTCGCCGTACTCCCGGATCACCCGGGCGATCTCCTCCTCCGGCCACTCGTTCACCACCACGGCGGCGCTGAGGGGGCTCGTCCGGTCCATGCGCATGTCCAGGGGTGCGTCGTGGTGGTAGCTGAAGCCCCTCTCCCCCTCATCGAACTGGTGGGAGGAGACGCCGATGTCCATCAGCACGCCGTCCACCGGCCCGATGCCGAGGCGGTCGACCACGGCTGCGATCTCTGCGAAGTTGGTGCGCACGAGCCGCACCCGCCCGCCGAAGGGCGCCAGCCGCTCGCCGGCGGCGGCCAGGGCGTTGTCATCCTGGTCGAAGCCGATCAGGCGGCCGTCCGGCGACGACAGCCGGAGGATCTCGGCGGAGTGGCCGCCGCCCCCGACGGTGCAGTCGATGTAGACGCCGCCCGGCCGCACGGCCAGGGCGTCCATGGTCTCGCGCAGCAGCACGGGAACGTGGTGAAAGACCACGGGGATCGCCTCTTCATGCCGGATTGGAAGGCCTGTTGCGACCCGGAGCGGGGATGCGCCTGCGGGTGTCGGACACCGCCGTGGCACACCTCAGAAGCCGAGCTTCTCAGCGATCTCGGTGTAGAGCTCGCCGGCCTCCTCACTGTACTCTGCCCACCGCTCCGCCGCCCAAATCTCCACCCGGTTCTCCACGCCGACGATGACGCAGTCCCGGACGATGCCGGCGTACTCCCGGAGGTTGGCGGGGAGCAGGATGCGCCCCTGCGGGTCCAGCTCGCACTCGGTGGCGCCGGAGAAGAACAGGCGGTTGAAGGCCCGGGCGGCGCTGGTGCCCATGCCGAGGCTGCGCAGCTTCTGGCTCACCGCCTCGAACTCGGCCTGCGGGAAGACGAACAGGCAGCGGTCCAGCCCCTTCGTGGCAATAAAGCGCTCGCCCAGCCCCTCGCGCAGCTTGGCCGGGATGATGAGCCGCCCTTTTGCGTCGACTGCGTGCTGGAACTCGCCCATGAACATGGCTGTCGTCCCCCGCTGCCAGCCGCCCTGCAGTGGCGCCAGCCGCATGGTGAAGGGGGCAGGGCGGGCGCCAGCCACTTCAATGGGCCAGCGCCCCACTTTCCACCACTCTTCACCACCATATTACCACGAAATGGGCAAAACGCAAGGGAATCTTGAGTAACTTGCAGACAAAATTCTCACGATAGGCAGAATCGCCCGGGTTGCGGCGCGCAGAGGGCCCGCCCCCACGTGGGGGCGGGCCCCGCTCCGCCACTCGAGCCACGCGCCCCCCAGGCGTCGGGCCACTCCCCTGCGGCGCACGGCCTGCGACCATGAACATCTGGCTTGTACTACGATCATCAGTTCGCTAGACTGAGAGGAGCGATCAACCTGTGACATTTAAGGAAGTAAGGTGTTTGGCAGATGCGACTCGCAGCGGTCTCGGACATGCACGGCAACGCAGTCGCTTTCGAGGCGGTAATCGCTGACCTTCGCCGCCAGTCCCCTGACCACGTGGTCTGCCTGGGCGACGTGGTCATGCGAGGCCCCCAGCCCAAGCGGTGTGTGGATCTGCTTCAGGCCCTTGATCCGCTGGTGACGGTTCGGGGCAACTTCGATCACCGGTTCACCCGGTGGCCGACCTGTGGTCAATGCCGGCTCGGTCGGTCTTTCGTTCGATGGCGACAACCGGGCCAGCTACGCGGTGATCGACATCGCCAACGGCGACCTGGCCGTGCAGATCCGCCGGGTCGCCTACGACGTGGAGGCCGCAGTTCAGGCCGCCCGCGACGCTGCCATGCCGGACATCAACGTCTTCGCGCATGCCGTCCGGAGGGCGGAGTATCCGTACCATGCGCCGGTGCCCCAGGGATAGCCCGCGTTGCAGAAGGCCCCCGGCCATTTCCGGCCGGGGGCTCTCGCGCTATGACCGCATCACCATCAGGTTGCCCGACTCGTACCGGCGCAGGCCCCGGTGGAAGGTCCAGACGCCCAGCCCCAGGAACGCCGCAGCGGCCCCGGCCAGCCAGAGCAGCCGGATCCAGTCGAACTCCCGCACCAGCTCCACCGGAAGCGTGGAGATCAGCCCCGCGGGGAGCACCGTGTACAGGATCGTCTGCACCCTCCGGTCGAACAGGGTCGCCGGGTAGGTGGAGAAGTGGACCAGGGCGTTGGCCACCTGCCCCAGCACCGCCTCCGCGTGGCCGATGAAGAAGGCCAGCGACCCGATGAGGATCAGGAAGCCCAGCAGCACCAGGGCGGAGAGCACCGTCACCACCAGGTAGACGAGTGCCGTGGCAGCCCCGGGCCGCACCACCAAAGCCAGCAGGACGGGCCCGAAAAGCAGGTCGCCCAGGTTCACGATCGCCATCCGGCTCACCAGCAGGTGCAGCAGCGGGTTCTTGGGCAGGGCCAGGTAGAAGTCGAGCTGCCCCTCGGCGATGAGCTGCGGGATGCGCAGCACGTTGCCCATCAGCCCCACCGCCAGCCCGAAGCTGGTGGTGACCACGGCCCAGAGCATGACCACGTCGTCCAGCGTCCAGCCCCGCACCACCGAGAACCGGCTGAAGTAGAGCGCCCAGAAGAAGACCCAGAGGGCGTTGTTGATCAGCATGCCGACCACTTGGGAGACTAGGGAGACCCGGTATTCCAGGGCCGTGGCCAGATTGGCCCGCATGTAGGCCCCGATGAAGGCCAGCGACTTACCCACCATTCAGGTCCACCCTCCTCACGCCCCGCCGGTAGATGCCGGCGCAGACCAGGCCGAAGACGGCCAGCCAGAGCGCCTGGTTCAGGAGCAGTTCCGCCGCCCCGGACCACGAGAAGTGCACGAAGAGTTCCGCCGGCCCGCCGATCATGTGCCGGAAGGGCAGCCAGTCCACGAGCCGGCGCACGGCCTCCGGGTAGAGCTGGACCGGGATCAGCATGCCGCCCAGAATCCACTTGAGCTTGTCGAAGAGCAGGTGGAGCCCGATCACCTCCTCCACCCAGAAGGCCAGCAGGCCCACGGCGGCGATGTAGAAGAAGTTGAGCGCGTGGGTGGTGAGGTAGAGCAGCAGCAGGACGGGAGCGGCCTCCCAGCGGAAGGGGATGGGCCCGACCATCAGCCGGGCGGTGGTCCCGCCGACCAGCAGCATCACCGCCAGCTTGACCAGCGCCTCACCCAGAAAGGTAGCGTAGTGGAAGCCCAGGTAGGCGTAGGGCTTGGAGAGCCGCAAGGCCAGGTCGCCGCCCTTCACCTCCTGCTCCAGCACGGCGTGGACCCGGGGGAACGAAAGGATGATGGCCTCGGTGGCCACCAGGTACCAGATCATCTCCGGCAGGGTGTAGCCGTCGATGACGGCGCCCTGGGCGGCGAACGTCACCCGCCAGAGCTGGACGAAGACGTAGAGGACCACCACCAGGAACAGGGTCGAGAGGAGCTGGTTCCAGATGTAAGCCCAGGCCGAGCGCAGGGCGATCCGGCACACCTCGGCATACTTGCGGGCGATGCGCCAGACCCGCCGGCCCGGTGCTGCGTGAGCGATCATCCCACCGCCCCCTTTCCCTGGTAGATCGCCGCGATGATCTGCTCCATGGGCGGCATGGCGATGGCGATGTCCTTGACCTCGCACTCCCTGAGCAGGGCGCCCAGCGTCGCCTCGATCGGCGCCACGCTGGTGTCCACCGCCAGTTTCAGTCCGTAGCCCTTCGCCTTCAGCACCCGTACGCCGGGCAGGTTCAGTTCGCCGGCGAAGGGCGCCCCCAGCCTCAGGTCGATCTCCCGTTCCTTCATATAATCACGCTTGAGGGCGTTGACCGTTCCGTCGTGGATCACCTGGCCGTGGTTGATGATCACCACCCGCCGGCAGAGCTGTTCGATGTCGCCGGCGTCGTGGGAGGTGAGGAAGACGGTCACCCCCTCCTCCCGGTTGGCCCGCCGGATCAGGTCCCGGATCGCGCCCTTGGCCACCGGGTCCAGGCCGATGGTGGGCTCGTCGAGGAAGAGGATCTCGGGCCGGTGCAGCAGGCTGGCGGCGATCTCACAGCGCATGCGCTGCCCCAGGCTCAGCTTCCGGGCAGGCGTGTACATGATCTCCTCCAGCTCGAAGAGCTCCACCAGCTCTGCCCGCCGCTTCCGGTAGTTCACCTCGTCCAGTTCGTAGATGCGGGCCAGCAGGTTGAAGGTGTCCACCGGCGGCAGGTGGAGCCAGAGCTGCGACTTCTGGCCGAAGACCGACCCGATGCGGAAGGCGAGCCGCTGCCGCTGCTTCCACGGGGTCAGGCCGAGCACGCTGGCGGTGCCGGCGGTCGGGTGGAGGATGCCCGTCAGCATCTTGATCGTGGTGGACTTCCCTGCGCCGTTGGGGCCGATGAAGGCCAGGGTCTCGCCCCGCTCCACCGAGAGGTCGATGGCCTTCACCGCCTCCACCTCCGCCGCCCGGGGCCGGAAGGTGGCGACCAGCCGCTCCCAGGAGGACTCGGGCTTACGATATACTCGGAACACTTTGCGGAGACCGCGGACCTCGATCACTGTCATGCCGAATCCTCCCCTCACAAAGGTATATTGGTTCACTAGACGTCGGGTCAGGACCGGAGGTTCCAAAGTTGCATAGAAATCTTACAGAGAATCGGTCGGATGCGGCACGGGACAAGAACTGAGGGTTTATGCAACAAAAGCGCTTCTGGCGCGTGCGGGACGCAGGAGCCCAGCCCCCACCTGCTGAATAATGGATAGGGTCGTGGCTTGCAACTACGAAGGGAGGATACCGTTCATGACTGGCCAGGAGTTCTTCCGGGATACCCAGGAAACGATCCGCCAAGCGGTGGCCAAACTGGGCCACTCGGAGAACGTCTACAAGGTTCTTCGCAACCCGCGGCGCACACTCGAGGTCCACATTGCTGTCACGATGCCTGATGGCTCCATCGAGACCTTCCTCGGCTACCGCTCTCAGCACGCCGCCGTCTTCGGCCCGTTCAAGGGCGGGGTGCGCTTCCACCCCAACGTGAACAAGGAAGAGGTCGAGGCGCTGGCGATTCTGATGACCCTGAAGAACGCCGTGCTCGGCCTGCCTTACGGCGGTGCCAAGGGCGGCGTCATCTGCGATCCGACCACCCTGCCCGCATCAGTGGTGGAGCAGATCGCACGGGGCTACGTGCGCGGCCTGAAGGACATGATCGGCCCGGAGAAGGACATTCCTGCGCCGGACGTGAACACCAACTCCCGCATCATGGGCTGGATGCTGGATGAGTACCTGAAGCAGGCCACCGCCATCGACTTCAGCGTCTTCACCGGCAAGAGCCTCAACCTGGGCGGCATCGAGGGCCGCACGGGCGCGACCGGCCTGGGCGTCGCCTACGTGACCCGCGAGGCCTGCCGCGTCCGGGGCATCAACCTGCGGGGCGCCCGCGTCGCCGTGCAGGGCTTCGGCAACGTGGGCCGCGGTGCGGTCCAGGCCCTCAGCGAGATGGGCGCCAGGATCGTCGCGGTCACCGACGTCACCGGCGGCGTCTACCGCGCCGAGGGGCTGGACGTGGCCGCGCTCTCCGCCTACGCACAAGCCAACCGTGGCGTGGCCGGCTTCCCCGGCGGCGCCCCGCTCACCAACGAGGAGCTCTTCGCGCTGCCTGTCGACGTGCTGGTCCCGGCCGCGCTGGAGGGGCAGATCACCGCCGAGGTGGCCAAGAAGGTGCAGGCGCCGGTCATCGTGGAGGGCGCCAACGGCCCCACCACGCCCGAGGGCGCCAAGGTGCTGGCCGACCGGGGCATCCTGCACGTGCCGGACATCCTGGCCAACGGCGGCGGCGTCACGGTCTCCTACTTCGAATGGGTCCAGGGGCAGCAGGGCGGCCTCCGCTGGTCGGAGCGCACGGTGCACCGCCGCCTCGACCGCTATATGACCGATGCGTTCAACAACGTGCTGAGCTACAGCAAGCGGTTTGACGTGTCCATGCGCGACGCCGCTTACCTGTATGCCGTCGACCGCCTGGCCACCGGCATGATCGAGCGGGGCTGGGTGCCGAACTAGCAGACCGGGGGGCGCGCCATGGGCGCGCCCTCTTGTGCTGGGAGGCTGCGGCGATGACGAAACGGTATGTACTGGCGCTGGATCAGGGCACGACCTCCTCCCGGGCCATCCTCTTCGACCAGGATGGCCGGCCGGTGGCGCAGGCCAGCCGGGAGTTCCGGCAGATCTACCCCCAGCCGGGCTGGGTCGAGCACGACCCCCGGGAGATCTGGTCGAGCCAGCTCGGGGTTGCGCGCGCGGTGCTGGAGCGGACCGGCGTGGCGCTGGACCAGGTGGCGGCCATCGGCATCACCAACCAGCGGGAGACGACGGTGGTCTGGGATGCCGAGACCGGCGAGCCGGTCTACAACGCGATCGTCTGGCAGTGCCGCCGCACGGCCCCCATCTGCGACGACCTGGCGGCGCGCGGCTGGGCCGACCGCATCCGGGCCAAGACGGGCCTCGTGATCGACGCCTACTTCTCCGGCACCAAGGTGAAGTGGATCCTCGACAACGTCCCCGGCGCCAGGGAGAAGGCCGAGCAGGGTCGGCTGCGCTTCGGCACCATCGACTCGTGGCTGATCTGGAACCTGACCGGCGGCCGGGTCCACGCCACGGACTACTCGAACGCCTCGCGCACGATGCTGTTCAACCTCCACACCCTGGCGTGGGACGAGGAGATCCTCGCTGAGCTCTCCATCCCGCGTTCCATGCTGCCGAAGGCCCTCCCCTCGTCGCACGTCTACGGCGAGACGGCCCCGGAGGTGCTTGGGGCGGCCGTCCCCATCGCCGGGGTCGCGGGGGACCAGCAGGCTGCCCTCTTCGGGCAGACCTGCTTCCGGCCGGGCGACGCCAAGAACACCTACGGCACCGGCTGCTTCCTGCTCATGAACACCGGCGAGCGGGCGGTGCCGTCCAAGAGCGGCCTGCTCACCACCATCGCTTGGGGCCTCGGCGGCCGGGTCGAGTACGCCCTCGAGGGTTCGATCTTCATCGGCGGGGCCGCGGTGCAGTGGCTGCGGGACGAGATGCGCTTCTTCGACAAGGCCGCCGACTCGGAGGCGCTGGCCCTGTCGGTGCCCGACTCGGGCGGCGTCTACGTGGTGCCGGCCTTCGTGGGCCTCGGCGCCCCGTACTGGGACATGTACGCCCGCGGCACGATCGTCGGCCTCACCCGGGGCACTGGCCGGGCGCACATCACCCGGGCCACCCTGGAGGCCATCGCCTACCAGACCCGCGACGTGATCGGGGCGATGGAGGCCGATTCGGGCATCCGGCTCAACCGGCTGAAGGTCGACGGCGGCGCGGTCGCCAACAACTTTCTGATGCAGTTCCAATCCGACATCCTGGGCGTTCCGGTCGACCGGGCCAAGGTCGCCGAAACCACGGCGCTCGGTGCCGCCTACCTGGCCGGCCTCGCCGTGGGCTTCTGGCGCAGCCAGGCCGAGCTGGCCGACAAATGGGCCCTGGACCGGGGCTTCACGCCGGCGATGCCCGCGGCGGAGCGGGAGCGGCGGTACGCCGGGTGGAAGCGGGCCGTCGAGCGGGCCCGGGCCTGGGCCTCTCCCGAGTAGGCCGCCCACCGGCGCCTGGACGGAACAGCCGGGTTGGGTCTTGAGGCCGGGGGGCGATGTCCCCCGGCCTCGTTCATACCGTTAATGCCGGCCGCACGTCTCCTCGGCCGGCCGCATACGGTCTGTTCTTCCTCGCTGTTGACGGGGGCGCGGGCACCCCCGGCGGGCTGCATACGGTCTGCTCTGCCTCGCTGTTGACGGAGGCGCAGGCGCCCCCGGCGGGCTACATAGGGTCTGCTCTGCTTCACTGTTGATGGGGGCGCCCGCACCCACGGCGAACTGCATACGGTCTGTTCTGCTTCACTGTTGACGGGGACGCGGGCACCCCCGGCGGGCTGCATACGGTCTGCTCTGCCTCGCTGTTGCCGGGGGCGCAGGCGCCCCCGGCGGGCTACATAGGGTCTGCTCTGCTTCACTGTTGATGGGGGCGCCCGCACCCACGGCGAACTGCATACGGTCTGTTCTGCTTCACTGTTGACGGGGACGCAGCCGCACGCAGGTGGCTAATCGCTCCGCCCCCTGCGAGGCCCCGCACCAACAGTCAACCAGAACAGACGCTATGCCACCGGAGGGGCCACCCACCAGGACTCGGAGGTGTTTTGGCGTATAAACTTACTGAGGTGATGTTATTTTGGCTACGGTCTGTCGGGTCGATGTCCTGTACCACTACATGCTGGGCGGCCAGGAGGCCCTGCCGGGTATCCTGGAGCGCGGGCTGCTCCCGCTCAGCGCGTTTCCCGAGTCCGAGCGCTGGCGCCAGCTTGAGCCGTTCTTCCGGTCGCTGTACGCAGAGTGGGCCGAGCCGCTCCTGGGCCCCTTCCGCAACTCGGGCGTGTTCCTCTCGCCCATCGACTTCCGGCAGCTCCCGGGCTCCGTCCTTCACAACCGCACCCGGATCGCCGTGCCGTTGGATGCGATCCCGGCAGACCGGTCGGTGCTGACCTACGAACTGGAGGGCAAGCGCACCGTCCTGCCACTGACCCCCTCTGCCCTGGAACAGGCTGCCGCAATCTGGACCGCCGACCTCGTCTCCGAGTGGTTCAACCGGAACCCCCAGATGATGTTCTACTACGTCCCCCAGGTTGCCGTGTTCCCCGAAAACGGCATCGCCGTGCAGCCCGAATGGGTGGAGCACGGCGACAAGTAGGGACGCGTGCGGCTAGTGGAACCGCAGCAGGCCCTCGTCCGTGGCCACGGCGTGGAGCCGCACGTCGTGGGGCTCGGCGGGCAGGAGGTCCACCAGCTGGAAGGCGTAACCCAGGCCGATCTTCACGGCCCGGTCCATGCCGGGCAGGGCCCGGTCGTAGTAGCCGCCGCCGTACCCCAGCCGGTATCCGCGGCGGTCGAATGCGACCCCGGGTACGACCACCAGATCGACCGCAGCGGGCTCCGCCTGTGGCAGGTCTGGCAGGGGCTCGGGGATGCCGAACGCCCCCGGCGCCAGCTGGTCGGCCGTGCCGTCCCAGCGGTGGAGCCAGAGCCGCCGTCCGCCCTGCTCCGCCCGGGGCAGCAGAAGCTGCTTGCCCTGCTGAACACCGGCCGCGGCCAACAGGGCCGTGTCGGCCTCCCCGCGCACGGGGATGTAGAGGAGCACGACCCCGGCCTGGTGCCACTCCGGCGCGGACAGCACGGCCTCCTGCGCCGTGCCGCTGCGGCGCGCCCGCTCGTCCGGGTACAGGGCCTGGCGGGCGGCGATCATCCGGCGGCGGATCTGCTGCTTGCTGACGTCCACGTGACGAGGCCTCCTCGCGCTGCCTGAGGGCCAGGTCGCACATCGCCGGCTCAGACTGCAAAAGGCCGGGCGTGCTGCCCGGCCCTCTTCTACTTCATTCCCAGAAAACCCTCCAGCCACTCGGTGGAGAAGCGGCCCTCCCGGAAGTCGGACGACGCCAGGATGCGCTGGTGCACCGGAACCGTGGTCTTGATGCCCTCCACCCGGAACTCGGCCAGCGCCCGCTGCATCTTGGCGATGGCGTCCGCCCGGTCCTCTCCCCACACGATCAGCTTGCCGACCAGCGAGTCGTAGAAGGGCATCATCTTGAATCCCGGGTAGAGCATGCCGTCCCAGCGGGTCCAGGGGCCGCCCGGCACCTCCAGCGCCGTGACCGTACCGGTCGAGGGGTAGAGCTTGTTGTCGGGGTCCTCGGCGTTGATGCGGCACTCGATGGCGTGGCCCCGGATGACGATGTCCTCCTGCTTCCAGGGCAGGGGCTCGCCGGCGGCCACCCGGATCTGCGCCTTCACCAGGTCGATGCCGGTCACCGCTTCGCTCACCGGATGCTCGACCTGGATGCGTGTGTTCATCTCGAGGAAGTAGAACTCCCCCGACATCTCGTCGTAGATCATCTCCACCGTGCCGGCGTTGTCGTAGCCCACCGCACGGGCCGCCCGCACGCCGGCCTCGCGGATGCGCTGGCGGGTCTCCTCCGGTAGGAACGGGGCCGGTGCCTCCTCCAGCACCTTCTGCCGGCGGCGCTGGATCGAGCACTCGCGCTCGCCGAGGTGGATGACGTTGCCGTGCTGGTCGCCCAGCACCTGCACCTCGATGTGGCGCCCCACCTGGATGTACTTCTCCAGGAAGACGGCGGCGTTGCCGAAGGCCGCGCCCGCCTCGCTGGCCGCCTTCTGCAGGGCCTGGACCAGCTCCTCCGGGGTGTGGGCGATCCTTATCCCCCGGCCGCCGCCGCCGGCCGTGGCCTTCACCATCACCGGATACCCGATCTCCTCCGCCACCGCGAGCGCGTCGGACTCGGACTCGACCAGCCCGTCGGAGCCCGGGATGGTGGGCACGCCGGCCTTCTTCATCAGCGCCTTGGAGGCGTCCTTCATCCCCATGGCCCGGATCGCCTCCGGGTTGGGGCCGATAAAGGCAATCTTCCACTGCCGGCAGGCCTCGGCGAAAAATGGGTTCTCGGCCAGGAAGCCGTATCCGGGGTGGATGGCGTCTGCGCCGCTGGCCGTCGCCGCGGTGATGATCGCCGGAACCGACAGGTACGACTGATTCGAGGGGGCGGGACCGATGTAGTGCGCCTCATCGGCCATGCGCACGTGGAGCGCCTCCCGGTCGGCCTCGGAGAAGACCGCGACGGTCTTGATCCCGAGCTCCCGGCAGGCCCGGATGATCCGGATGGCGATCTCGCCCCGGTTGGCAATCAGGACCTTCTGAAACATTCGTTCCCCTCTCCTCCCCTGGCTTGAACGCCGCTACCGGGTCCGCCCGCCGAACTGGGCCCTGGTGAGGTGAGCCTGCACCACGCCCGCCCGTGACCAGCCGCTGGCCGCCGCCAGTGCGGCCGCACCCGGTGTTCCGGCCGCATACGGCCCCTGGGCTCCGGCCGTCACCCCGGCGGGCTCAATGGCCCGGATGGCGAAAGTCCCCGGGGGCTGGTCCAGGGCGGCGGAGATGGCCGCCGTGATCACCGCAACGATGTCCACCGGCACCTGTGCACGCTCCTGCCCCATCAGCCGATCACCACCAGCGGGTCGTTCATGCTCACGGATGCGCCCTTGCTCACGAGGACCTGCTTCACCGTACCGGCGTACGGGGTGGTGATGTCGTTCTCCATCTTCATGGCCTCCAGCACCGCCACCACGTCGCCCGAGTTGACCTTCTGGCCGACCGTCACCCTCACGTCCACGATCATCCCCGGCAGCGGGGCGCAGACCGGCTGGCCGTCGCCGGACGGGGCGGCGGCAGCGGGAGCGGGAGCGGGAGCGGGCGCGGCCGGCGCCACGGGCGCCGCGGCAGCCGGTGCGGCCGGCGCAGGGGCCGACGTAGGGGCAGGGGCCGGCGCCGGGGCGGGGACCGTGGGTGCGGCGCTCATCGGGGCGGCCGCAGCCGGGGCGGCGGGCGCAACCGGTGCCACGGGGCCGAGCTCCTCCACGTCCACGTTGTACGTCACGCCGCCGATGGTAACCCTGAACCGTCTGGTCATCGGATAATCCTCCTTCCGCCGCCTACACGGGGAAATTGCCGTGCTTCTTCGCCGGGCGGGACTCCCGCTTCGTCCCGAGGGCCCGAAGCGCCTGGGCGAGCAGCGGGCGGGTCTGGCGGGGGTCGATCACCGCCTCCACGAAGCCGCGGCCGGCGGCGTTGTAGGGGGTGTTGAACTTCTCCTTGTAGCGGGCGACCCACTCGGCCCGGGCCGCCTGGGGGTCCTCCACCTCGGGACCGGGCTTGAAGAGGATGTTGGCGGCGCCGTCGGCGCCCATCACCGCGATCTCGGCCGTCGGCCAGGCGACGGTGAAGTCGGCGCCCAGCGACTGCGACGACATGGCGAGGTACGCGCCACCGTACGCCTTGCGCAGCACGACCACCAGCTTGGGCACGGTCGCCTCGCAGTAGGCGTAGAGCAGCTTCGCCCCGTGCCGGATGATGCCGCCGTACTCCTGCGCGGTGCCCGGCAGGTAGCCGGGCGTGTCCACGAAGGTGATGACCGGGATGTTGAAGGCGTCGCAGAACCGGATGAATCGGGCCGCCTTGTCGGAGGCGTTGATGTCGATGCAGCCGGCCAGCACCCGGGCCTGGTTGGCGACGATGCCCACCGTGCGCCCGTCCAGCCGGGCGAAGCCGACGACCATGTTCATGGCCCAGCCGGGCTGGACCTCCAGGAAGTCGCCGCCGTCGACGACGGCCGTGATGACCTCCCTCACGTCGTAGGGCTTGTTGGGGTTGTCGGGCACGATGTGCAGCAGCCGCTCCTCCGCCCGCCAGATGGGGTCCGTGGCCGGCCCGGGGGGCGGGTCGTCCACGTTGTTGGACGGCAGGAACGAGAGCAGCCGGCGGACGGCCGCCAGGCACGAAGGCTCGTCGGGCGCCCGGAAGTGGGCGACGCCGGAGCGCTCGCAGTGGGCCTGGGCCCCGCCCAGCGCCTCATGGGTGGTGGTCTCGCCGGTGACGGCCTTGATCACCTCGGGCCCGGTGATGTACATGTAGCTGGTCTTGTCCACCATGAAGATGAAGTCGGTGAGGCCGGGCGAGTAGACCGCCCCGCCGGCGCAGGGCCCCATGATCACCGAGATCTGGGGGATCACCCCGCTGGCGAGGGTGTTGTTGAAGAAGATCCGGCCGTAGCCGTTCAGGGCGTCGATGTGCTCCTGGATGCGGGCGCCGCCGGAGTCCTGGATGCCGACGATGGGGCAGCCGGCCTTGAGCGCCATCTCCTGCACCTTCTGGATCTTCCGGGCGTGCATCTCCCCCAGCGAGCCGCCCATCACCGTGAAGTCCTGCGAGAAGGCGTAGACCGTGCGGCCGTCCACGGTGCCGAAGCCGGTCACGACCCCCTCCGCGGGCGTCTCCCGCTCGGCCATGCCCAGCTCCGTGCCCCGGTGGCGCACGTGCAGATCGATCTCGACGAAGGAGCCGGGGTCAAACAGGAGGTCCAGCCGCTCCCGGGCCGTCAGCCTCCCCTGCTCCTTCCGCTTCGCCAGGGCCTTCTCCCCACCGCCCAGGCGCAGCCGGGCCTCGCGCGCCCCCAGCTCCGCGACCAGGTCCTCCATGCTCACGCTAATGCTCACTCCTCGTGTGCTGCACCAGTTCGGTCAGCACGCCGCCGGTCGACCTGGGGTGCAGGAAGCACACCAGGGTCCCGTGGGCGCCGGGGCGGGGCTCCTGATCGATCAGCTGGAACCCCTTCGCCGCAGCCTCGGCCATGGCGGCCCGGATGTCGGGCACCCGGTAGGCCACGTGGTGCAGCCCCTCGCCCCGCTTGTCGATGTGCCGGGCGATCGGCCCGTCGGGCGAGGTGGAGGCCAGCAGTTCGATGCGGGAGCTGCCTGCGGCGAAGAAGGCGACCCGCACTTTCTGCGCCGGCACCTCCTCGATGCCCTCGAAGGCCAGCCCCAGCCGGTCCCGGTAGAGGCTCACCTGCCCATCCAGGTCCCGGACGGCGATACCGATGTGGTCGATCCCCATCATCATAGCACGTCACCTTTCTTATGACCAGATCCTAAAACCGACTCCTAAAAAGAAAGTCGCGCACCCTGGCTGGGCTCATGAACCGTCAGCCGGGCTTGACGTGCTGTGAGATGAACTCGATGGCCGCCCGGGTCGGCGTGCCGGGGGTGAAGACCTCGGCGATGCCGGCGGCCTTCAGCCCGGGGATGTCCTCCGCGGGGATGACGCCGCCCGCCACCACCAGCACGTCGGAGAGGCCGCGGGCCCGCAGGGCGGCCACGGTGCGCGGCAGCAGGGTGTTGTGGGCGCCGGACAGGATGGAGAGCGCCACCACGTCGACATCCTCCTGCAGCGCCGCCTCGGCGATCTGGTCGGGCGTCTGGCGCAGTCCGGTGTAGATCACCTCAAACCCGGCGTCCCGGAAGGCCCGGGCGACCACCCTGGCCCCCCGGTCGTGGCCGTCGAGGCCGGGCTTGGCCACGAGGATGCGAACCTTGCGCTCCATGGTGTCACAGCTCCTCCGAGGGGTGGTACTCGCCAAAGACCGACCGCAGCACGTCGCAGATCTCCTGGAGCGTGGCGTAGGCCTTCACGGCGTCCAGGATCGGCTCCATCAGGTTCGCCGTGCCCGCGGCCGCGGTCTTCAGGGCAGCCAGCGACCGGTCCACGGCGGCCTGGTCCCGCCGGGCCCTCACGGCCGCAAGCTTGCGGATCTGTTCCTCCTGCACCGCCGGGTCGACCCGCAGGAGGTTGGTGGGCGGCGGCTCGTCCACCTGGTACCGGTTGACGCCGACGATCACCCGCTCGCCGTTCTCCACCTGCCGCTGGTACTGGTAGGCCGCCTCCTGGATCTCCCGCTGGACGTAGCCGAGCTCGATCGCCCGCACCGCCCCGCCGAGCTCGTCGATCTTGGCGATGTACGCCCGGGCCTGCCGCTCAATCTCGTCGGTCAGGTGCTCGACGTAGTAGGAGCCGCCCAGGGGGTCGATGGTCTCCGCAGCCCCACTCTCGTGGGCGATGATCTGCTGGGTGCGCAGCGCGACCATCACGGACTGCTCGGTGGGCAGGGCGAGGGCCTCGTCCATCGAGTTGGTGTGCAGCGACTGGGTCCCGCCGCAGACGGCGGCGAAGGCCTGCAGGGCCACCCGCACGATGTTGTTCATGGGCTGCTGGGCGGTGAGCGTGGAGCCGCCGGTCTGGGTATGGAACCGGAGCATCCAGCTGCGCGGGTTCTGCGCCCGGAAGCGCTCCCGCATGATGCGCGCCCAGAGCCGCCGGGCGGCCCGGAACTTGGCGACCTCCTCGAAGAAGTCGTTGTGGGCATTGAAGAAGAACGAAAGCTGGGGCGCGAAGTCGTCCACCTTCAGCCCGGCGGCGATGGCGGCCTCGACGTAGGCGATGCCGTTGGCCAGGGTAAAGCCCACCTCCTGGGCGGCGGTGGAGCCCGCCTCCCGGATGTGGTAGCCGGAGATGGAGATGGGGTTCCAGCGGGGGACGTGCCGGGCACAGTAGGCGAAGGTGTCGGTGATGAGCCGCATGGAGGGGCCCGGCGGGAAGATGTAAGTGCCGCGGGCGGCGTACTCCTTCAGGATGTCGTTCTGGATCGTGCCGGAGAGCTGCTCCGGCTTCACGCCCTGTTTCTCGGCGACGGCGATGTACATGGCCAGCAGGACCGCGGCGGGGGCGTTGATGGTCATGGACGTGGAGACCTTGTCCAGCGGGATGCCCGCCAGGAGCGTCTCCATGTCCGCGAGGGTGTCAATGGCGACGCCGACCTTGCCCACCTCCCCCTCGGCCAGCGGCGAGTCGGAGTCGTAACCGATCTGGGTGGGCAGGTCGAACGCGACGGAGAGGCCGGACTGACCGTTCTCCAGCAGGTAGCGGAACCGGGCGTTGGTCGCCTCCGCGGTGCCGAACCCGGCGTACTGGCGCATCGTCCAGAAGCGGCCGCGGTACATGGTGGGCTGGACGCCCCGGGTGAAGGGGTACTCGCCGGGGAAGCCCAGGTCGGTCAGGTAGTCCACCGGCACATCGGCCGGGGTATAGAGCCGCTGCACGGGCAGGCCCGAGTTGGTGGTGAACTCGGGCTTTCGCTCCGGGACCCTGGCGAGGCTCGGCGCGGCGACTTCCCGGTGCCACCGCTCCTGCTCGGCCGCGATGCGGTCGCGCGAATCGGACAAGGGCGATCACCTCGGTGTACGGCTTGCAGAGACGAATGTTTAGGAGTTTTCGACAGCCAGACTAGACCACCTTCTTTGTAACGTTCAGAACAAGCGGCCACCTCCGGGACGTCCCGGAGGTGGCCGCCGATGTAGACGGAAGGGCTACGCCGGTTCCTCCACCTGGCCGATCTGATCCAGCATCTCGCCGAGCTCCCTGGCGGTGTTGGCATCGATCAGATTGGCCCGGAGTGCAGCCCCGAGCTTCAGCCGCAGCGAGGCAGCCGCACAACGAGCGGAGAAGTGGCCGCCGTTGGCCGCAACGCGCGGGATCGATTCGACTTGGTAACGGAGCCAAACGCCAAGGGACACCGGAACACTCACGTGACCAGGGCCTCGGTGTGCCACGCGACCGCTCATCTCTCTCGCCGCCTTTCACTGGTTTTACCCTTAACACGGATCAGGGGGGAGAAAGGTTCGAAGGAAGAGCCGAAGAGTTTTCGACAGCGGCGCTGAACCTGACCGATTGGGAGCACGGTGCGGCGAAGCGGCTGGTGGCTGAACTCGTGCTGCTGCGCTGGGCGGTTATTCGGCGCCTACGATGACGTCCCAGGTGCCGCGAAGCTTGTTGCCGAAGTAGACGAAGATCCGGATCACAGTATCCTTGACGTTGAACCGGCTGGTGTCGAAGAGCTGACTGTACACCTTGGTCGCCTCATCGAACGTGATGCTCTGGTTGTACACGAAACCGGCGAGGAGCTTGTTGTTGTCGTTCGTGTCCCTGACCTTGACCGCCACGGTCTTGTCGAACTCGCCACCTGCGCAGCCGCCGTGCATGAACTGGATATGGAAGCTTTCACCGTTCGCAACGGCCGCGGGTGTCAGCCAGGAGATCCCGCCCCCGCTGCCGGGCGTGAAGGTAACAGTGTGGTCCTTGGACAAGGCGGAACCCTGGTTCCCCTGGGCGTCGCTCGGTACGACCGCAAAGCGGTATGCGCCCGGAGCCAGGCTGAGGGTGAAGGTGCGCTCCTGCGTCCTGCCCTGCTCCGCACCGTTGACCTGAACCGCGTATTCCACGGGGGGCGAGGAGTCGTTCGCCTCGGGCCAGGTCAGCGTCACGATCCCGCACTGCTCAACGACGTCGAGCGCCGCGCCTTTCGGCCACTTCGGGCCCTCGGTGTCCTTGTAGGACCCAGGACCGATGAAGACGGCCGAGTCATACTCAGCGTCCCATGCATCGGCGATGCCAATCCGAATATTGTACCACTTATCCTTCTGAACTTGTACCTCCTTGGTCGTCAGAACCTGACTGAAGCCGTTTACGGCAATCTTCTTCTCGTCAGGCCCGGGCGGATTGTTGATCAACAGGCCGCTGTTCTGCAGGTTGTAGACCGATACCGTCTTGTCGCCGGGCAGCGTGGCGATGTTGTCCACGGCATCCAGCTTCAGCCACTCGTCGAACAGGAAGTAGAAGCCATCGTTACGGCGGTTACCGGGATTCTTGACTTCGAACTCATCCGAACCAAAGACATAGTTGAAAGAGATGGTCCCGCTGCGCACCGGGCGGAACCGGAACTCCAACACCGACCTGTTGGTGGTGTGTTGCAGCAGCATGAGCGAGAGGAGGGGGTCGGCCCCCGAGCCCGAGTCAAAACTCCAGGTCTTGTTCGGGGCGGCCCCGACGTCGACCGCCTTCCCGGTGGTGAGCACGGCGCCCTGCTCGATGTTGATGATGCCCCCGCCGCCGGTGAAGGTTCCCGAGGACGCAGCCTTCTTGGACCCTTCGTACTCGACGTCGGCCAGCCGGCCCGGATCATGGTCGATCAGGGGCCCCACGATCGCCATGGCCAGCTGCTCCTTGGTGGCGCTGCCCGGTACCACAATATTGAGGACGGAAAACTCCGCCTCTGCGTCACCCTCCGGAACAGGGGTTGCCAGGTCGACCTCAGCCAGCTCCCCTTCGCCCGTGAGTGGATCGAGCAGACCGGCTTCGTCCTCGTTCAACCCGCCCTCATAGGGGGGGATTTCACCGCGGTCCAACTCGTCTGCCATGGTGGGGGCAGCCGACAGGCTCATGCCCGCCATCATGCTGGCTGCGACCAGCCATGAGATCGCCTTGCGAAACGGCAGCTTCACGCGCGCTCTCCTCCTTTGCCCGAGGCTACGGGTTGTTCCTGACCTGCTCGGCCACGGCCGTGAAGGTGACAACCGTCTTCAAGCCCTGGTAGTCGTTGCCGGTGTTCAGGGGCAGCTCAACGGTGATGTAGAGGTCGAGGTTGTCGGTGGGCTCGAGCACGACGGCGGGCGTGAGCGACCTGCCGTCAAAGAAGGACGCCAGCGTACCGGAGGCCAGCACGTTGCCGTGCACGTCCCGGACAGTGACCTGCAGGACGTCTGCCAGGTCCTCGCCATTCGGACCCTTGACGGTGCGCGCGGCATCCTCAGTGACCTTGATCGTCGTCAGCCGGGCAGCGAGCGTGCCGATGTTCTCGATCTGCCACTCGCGCATGTGCGAGTCTCCGGGAGCCCAGAGACCGGTTTCCCGGGCGCCGGGCAAGTCTCCCGCAGCGCCGTCATCCGTATTGCTGATGTAGAAGATTGGGCCCTCCAGCGTCTCGTCCACCCGGTTGCCCTCGAGGGCCAGCGTACCGGCCACGAAATCCTGGCCTCCGGACTGGACGGAGTCCGTGAACAGGGCCAGCGTGAAGCCTGCCCCGCCGAGGACGGTGACGCCCACCAGCGAGGCGACCAAGACCCACTTGCGCAGCATCCCATCACATCCTCCCATCTGCGTTGTGACCCGGGTCAGCGACCCGGCGATGGACCCTTGGCGATTCGTTCTCCGTGGAGGCGTGTCTGTCGTTTCATCCCCGATCGGATGTCGCGTATCAGCTCGAGCGGGGGCGGAGCACCATCCCAGTGATGATGTGACAGACAGTAGTGCTCAGGGTCAGTGGGGCGCGCGACGCCCCGCTCGCAGATTTTCGCTCTGAGGAAAAGCGCGTGCACGACTGAGCGGCTGCTCCCAATCCCCGGGCCATGCGGGCCCGGGGATTGGGCACGTCAACCACTACCGGTTGTTCCGCTGCTGCTCGGCATGGACCACGAAGTCCACCACCAGGGTCTTGCCCTGGTACTCGTTGCCGGCGTCCCTGTCGAAGGCGACCTCGAACTTCATGTGCCGGTTCGAGGGGTACGCCAGGGGAATCTTGTCGCCATCGGGGTAGAGGATGGTCACGGGCCCCGCCAGGAAGTCGCTGAGCGGCGCCTCTGCCACCACCACGTCGGGACCGCCGCCCTGAGGCGTCTTGACCACGACGTTCAGCTGGCTGGCCAGGGCGACGTACTGGTCAGCGATCCCCTCGGTAAGGCGGGCCTCCACCGCCGTGAGCCACGCATCCATGCTCGTCTTGCACTCGGGGCGGTTGCCGTTGTAGACGGTCAGCGTCCGCGTATGCGAGTCGCCGGGAGCCCACACTCCGGTGGGAAGCAGACCCGGCGCGCCCGATGTCGTCCGGCCCTGCTCAGCTGTGATGTAGAACATCGGGCCGGGAACCGTGTCGCCGTCATTGCGTTCGCTGTCGAGGCACAGCGTTCCGGCGACAAAATCGGCGCTGGCGCTCTTGGAGTCAGTGAACAGGGCGAGCGTACCGCCGGCGGACACGGCCGCGATCGCAGCGGCTGCACCCATCGTCAACAGAAGCTTCTTGTTCATCCGGGCTCCTCCTCACTGAGACCCCGCCGGGACGTGTGCTCATCCCGGCGGGGACCTCCGGTCTGCTTAGTTCCAGGAAATGGGCTTGCCGTCAGCGTCGGTGTTGTTCCGCGCCTGGACGGCCACGAACTTCAGGTTGACGGTGCCGCTGGCGCCCTGGTACTCGTTGCCGGCCGCCAGCGGGAAGGACCAGTCGGCGGTCACCGAGGCGGTGTCACCATCGTCGTACTTGCCCAGCAGGTAGTAGCCGTTGTGGTCGCCCACGCCGCCGGACAGGGAGACGGTCACGGGATGAGAGCCTTCGAAGAGGGCGCCCTCCGTCGAGAACTGGACACCGATGAAGGCCTCGAGGCTGCCCGAGTAGGTCACGTTGACCGTGCAGGAGCCGCTGTCGCCAGGAGCCAGGTTGTTGGGATCGCCGATATCGCAGGAACCGAGGGCCACATTGCCGAGGGTCACCGTGCCGGCGCTGAAGGTGTTGTTGATGTTCTCGGTCTGGGCCGTGAACAGGGCGAAGCTGGCGCCGGTGATCAGCGCGGAAAGGGCACCCACGGTCGCGAGGGACATAAGGATCTTCTTCATACCGTCTCATCCTCCATGTGTTGTAGTGATAGGACTGGAGTCCTTACCCAGGCTGTGCTGGGTAAACCTTGCACTGCAGCTGCGCTGCAGGAGACTAGCTGGGGGACTGGGCGTCGGCGGGCTCCTTCTCGGCCTTCTTGGCCCGCTCTTCCTCCATGACCACCTGCACGATCTTGCGGATCTCCATGGCGATCAGCAGCACGCCCGGTGCGATCACCAGCGAGACAATGCCCACAGGCTTGCGCATGAACTCACGGAGGTAGCCGTAGTAAGGCACCCGCCAGCGCTGGATACCGACGACCTGCGAACGGCTCACCGGAGAGAGGTCCACGGCGTCGTTGTTGTCGCCCTTGGTCACGTAGGCGGTGGGCTCGCCGTTGACCGACACGATGCCGACCACGCGGTGGGTGATGAGCATTTCGGGTGCGTCGGCCGCACGGAACGTGATCACGTCGCCCTCCTTGATCTCGTGGTCAGGCTTGAGCGGTTCGACGATGATCACGTCGCCGGTCTTGATCGCCGGCTCCATGGAGCCGCTGAGCACCGACAGGACCTTGTAGCCCAGAACTGACGGCATGCCATCTTGAGACCTGCGGGCGGTGATGGCCAGCGCGACCGTGGCGACCAGGATGACGGCGAGTACGGCCGTGACCGCACCGTTGAGGATTCGCAAGACAAGCTTCACGCGTCCTGACCCCCTGCATCTGCGTGATCAACATCGTCCTGGGCCTGGTCTGCTGCGGGTTCGGCGTCGGCCGCATCGCCCCCGGAGTCGGCGAGGTCATCGTCCGCGCCGTCGGCCCCACCTGATGGCGCGTCGCTTTCAACCGACTCGCCGGGGTCACGCTCGGCGGGATCGTCGACCGCGTCACCCTCCGCAGGCGTCTCGCCGATCTCGGCATCATCCTCGCTGGGATCGGAAGCGGAACTGCCATCAGCGGGATCCTCGTCCGCCTCGGCGTCGCCCTCGATCGACTCGCCGGCCGGATCGCCGTCAGCGGGCTCCTCGCCCGTCCCGGGATGTTCCTCGCCGGCGTCGTCGGCCGGGCCATCCTCACCGGGCTCCTCGTCCGCCGCGGGGGCGTCCCCGGTAGACTCGTCGGCCGGATTGCCATCAGCCGGCGGCTCACCCTCCTCAGCATCTTCAGCGGGCTCGTCAGCCGGGTCGGTCTCTACGGGCGGCTCGCTGACCGGCTCGCCATCCGGCAGTTCCTCGGGCGCCGGAGGTGCTGCTGCGGGTGGGTCACACGCTTGCGGCGCTTCCACGCCCTCGGTCTCCTCGGGCAGTGCGGCATCCACAGCCGGCTGGCACTCGAGGACCGGCGTCGGAACCGTGCGGGCGGGATCGCAGGGATCCTCAGACCGCGGGCGGCCGGGTGCCTCACCCGTGGTCGGCGCTTCGTCCTGAACCGGAGCCCCGTCCCCGGCGGAAGGCTCGTCCGCCACCGGGACCTCGTCATCGGCCGGAGCCTCGTCCACCACCGGGACCTCGTCATCGGCCGGAGCGTCGTCCACCACCGGGACCTCGTCATCGGCCGGAGCGTCGTCCACCACCGGGACCTCGTCGTCGACCGGCGTCTCGGCCCCCAGGGTCTCATCCTCGACAGCATCCTGATCGTCAACCGGTGCCGCGTCGTCGGCCGGAACCTCATCCCCGGCCGCGGCCTCCTCCTCTGCCGCGGTCTCCTCGCCGACCGGCGTCACGATCTCCACCGGCAACCCGTCGGTGACCGGGAGGATCTCCTTGCCGGCCGAAGGACCGCGCTTCGAGCCCACCGGCGCACACGGATCCAGGTCCGGCTCGGGGAGGACGACGACCGTGAACTCCATCCCCAGCTCCAGGAAGCCGCCCATGCCGTACACGGTCAGCTCGCCGGTCCAGGTGCCCGGCTCCCCGGGCGTGCCGCTGACGATGATCTCTGCGGTCTCGCCGGGGCCGAGCTTCGACTTGGACAGCTCCACCGTCGCCCAGGGGATCCCGGTCAGCTCGACCGAGAGGGTCACGTGCCGGTCGCTGATGTTCATGATCTGGAACGTGCGCACGACAACGGACCCGGCCTGGTCCGCTGCGGAATCCGGCATCAGCCGAACCCGACCGGAGCTGAACCGGAGCACCTCAGACGTGGTGAGTGTCCTCAGATCGATGCCGGGAGCCCTCGCCGCATCGTAGGTGGAGGCCAGGGTGGAGCCGGTGACGTGCCCGGCCGTGAGGCTGGAGATCACCAGCGTGACCGGGATCAGCAAGAGCGGGAGCTTCCCGCCGGATTCCCGGATCTGCCGACCGAGCGCCCGCATCGCCTTCTGCCTGAGCCTGCGCTTGCGTGACATGCGCCGCAGCGGGCATCACCTCCCGTCCGACGCCGATTATGGCACAGGCCCACATCACCTTTGGGTGTGAATCGGGGGGTGATTCCGAAAAATCACCCCCCGGTGGTAGCCGGGCCCTCCCTCCGGCAACATTGGCCGATCAATGCGGGATTTCCCATCCCCCGATGGGGTGAATTCCGCATATCAGGCAGGCTTTTCATGTGCTATTGTTTTTGGCAGACTCATCCCCGCGGGTGAATTCTGAGGATTTCGCCCACTCATCCTCGGGTGAGCAGGACTGTTAGACATGTCAGGCGAATCACCGGATTTACCCTCGTGAAACCACAACTCGTCCACCTACGGAGATCCAGGAGGCGAGCACGATGTCCGTAGCTTACGCTCTCGAGAAGATATGGGGGCCGCACCTCAGCCAGCGGGAGCTGGAGGTCGGCCGCCTCGTCGTGGCAGGGTACTCCACCCAGAAGATTGCCGAGACGCTGTTCATATCAGAGAACACCGTGAAGACCCACCTTAGGAACCTGTTCCGGAAGACAAAGACACGCAGCCGGATCGAACTGTATCGCAAGCTGGTGGAAAGCGGGGTCGCAGCCCCCAGCCTGCGCACCTTCGGGGAGTCGCTGCCCGACAGGTTCGAGCCCCTCTTCGCCGAGCTGACGGCCGGGCGCGACGGGGGGGCCTGCATCACGGCCGTGGTGATGCAGCTGGAGTTCCAGAAAGACGAGCGGCCCGCAGATCCGCCCGAAGGCATCGTCGACCTGCTGGCGACCTCCATCAGGCAACGGGACCACCTGTTCCCCTGGAAGGAAGGCCTCTATCTCCTGGTCCTTCCCGGCAGTGATCGGGCCAGCTCCCTGGACGTGGCCGAGCGGCTCGTGCGCAAGCTGCAGCGCTGGGCGCAGTTGAAGGGCCTCATGGTGCGGGCGGCGGTCGGGACCGCAGCCCTGAACGAGGGAGCCGGGACCGCCGAGTCGGTGGTCGAGCTGGCGGCCCGCCGGCTCAAGAGCATACATCTGAACTCGTAACGAATAAGAGGCGGGCCAGGGTCGATCGCCCTGGCCCGCCGTAATCCCCTGGAGTCGCCGGCGCTTAACCGGCGGCCACCAGTTCGTCATCCTCCTCGACTTGCACCCGGGAACCCAGCGGGTCCGTCATATCCTGCAGGAGCGCCTCGAGGTGCACGTGGATCTCCTGCGCCTCATCCCAGGTCGGACCCATCCACTCCATCAGCCGTCTGCGGAGCTCCTGCGTGATCTCGGTCACCCGGGCCCCCTTCTCGGTGAGACCCAGCATGACCACCCGGCGGTCCCCCTGAAGCCGAAAGCGCTTCAGCCAGCCGTCCCGCTCCAGGCGGTCGATGATCGCCGCCAGGTTGCCGCGAGTGCAGTAGACCGCGTCGTTCACCTGCTGAAGCATCGTCGGCTTCTCCACCGAGAGCTCCCGGAGAACCTGAAACTGGGGCCAACTCAACCCGTACTCGGTCCGCAGAACCCGTTCACACTGCTGTTCCAGCCTGCTGGCCAACCGCCGCACCAGGGCGATCCGCTCCAGCGCCTCCACATCCACTCGGCTCAGGTGACACACCCCCACGTCTGTTCTTTTACCTCTCTTAACGAATCGTCGCCATGAAATGTTCACGCACAGCACATGTAGGGACATATTTTCATCCCGATTCCGCGTCTTCCGCGCCGCGCTGGACCTCCTCGGTGGCCAACAGCAAGATGCACGGCACCATCCGGCACGGTATAGTCCGTGGATAGGATGTGAGTAAATAACTGAACAATCACCCTTGTTCGCCCTTACAAAAGGGTGCTATGATTACGGAGCACAGGGTCATATCCTCTGGTGCGAAACGTACGGCATTACCACCCGTTGAATCGTCAGTAATCTTGGTTCTGCATATAGAGAGGGGTTGAGGGGTCATGCGTGAAGGTGCCCAGCTGTTGGGAGACGCTCACACGGGCGACGACGAGGCTCTTGGCCGGCTCATGGAAGCGATGGGAGGATCGCTGCTTGCCTACGCGAACCGCCTTCTGGGCGACACCTTCACCGCCGAGGAGGTGTGCCAGGACGCCATGTACAAGGCCTGGTGCCACATGGAGTCCCTGGAGCCGACCGGGCAGCTGCGGGCCTGGCTGTACAAGGTCACGCGAAACGCCGCGCTCGACGTCCTGCGGAGTCAGCGCACTCAGACCGTGGCCCTGCCGGGCGACGACATGCTTGACCCGACGCCGGGCCCCGAGTGGGAGCTGGAGCGCAAGCTGTTCGTCGAGACGCTCCACTCGGCGCTCCAGCGCCTGCCCTCACACTACACCTCGGTGCTGAGCCTACGGCTCCTGGAGGGCTACTCCTACAAGGACATTGCGGAGGAGCTGAACCTCCCGCTCGGGACGGTGAAGAGCCGCCTGCGAAACGGACTGCAGTACCTCTCGCGGGAACTGGTGAGCGCAGGCGTGGATCAGGCGTATCTCTCCTGATATGTCGGTGATTCAGCCCACGGAAGTCCCCGTGGGCTGAATCACCGTGAGAGAGGCCCGGTCCGGGCCCCATCCATGCAGGAGTGCTAGTTGGCGACATGATCGATGGTGAAGTGGTAGACGCTGCCGTCACGGGTGAGGACCACGAAGAGGTAGCTGCCATCGGGAGCCGAGTTAGGGAACTGGAGCCATCGCCCGAAGCCCCCGCGGACGATGAGGCCGTCAGGCAGGCGCGTGTAGATTTCTGACATATCAGCATACTCCAGGTCGATCGTGTTCCCGTCGCTGTCCCGGATCTCATACACGTCCCAGAGCAGGTCGAAGAGCGGGGTGTTGTCCTGCGTCAGGACGGCTTCGGCCGGCTTCGCGGTAACGTTCTTCGTCTGGTAGGCGCGGATGGTGATGGTCGTCTCACCCTTCCTCTTCTGGTAGTCATTGTTGGCTTCCAGCGGTAGGGCAACGGTCAACGTCATGGTGGCCGACTCTCCGGGGCTCAGGATTCCGAAGGCGTTCGCAATCTGCACGGTCGCCGGGGTGTCTCCGCTGAAGATCGGCCCCTTGTTGCTGGCGGTGGCGACGTAGGCCAGCCGCAGGGAGCCCGTGTTCGCCACCGTAATCTCCCGCGAAGACACATCACCCGGGGCCAGGTTACCCACGTCTGCCGACCACGCCGTGCTCTGACTTGCGCTGATCTCCAGCGTGCCCGCCGTGAGCGCGGCACCTTCGGAAGCTGCAGACGCGCTGAAGAGAGCAAAGGTGGCCCCGCCCAACGCGCCGCCAAGGAGCACCGTCGACATGAGACCCATGATCAACGCTCGAATCCGTCGCATCAGCAACTCCTCCCCGTCGAGTCGACTGCCGCAATTATCCGCGGGGGAGCCTGCCCCGCGTTCGCGGGCCGCGGAGCCGGCCTCATCCAACCTGGTCAGTCGGCCCACCCGAACTGACAGAACACATGCCGAAGGGTCCGGCCCCCCACGGCCGGACCCTCCATGTATTGCATCCCCTATGCCTCCGCCGCATCCTCCCCGGTCACGAGCGCCTCCAGCGCCTGGAGCCGCTCGAAGAGCGGGTGCATCTCGCCGAACCACGGCTCCAGCGAGAGGGTGAGGAAGCGGTGCAGCCCCTCCTCCACCTCGCCGATCTTCTCGCCCTTCGGGGTCAGCTCCAGGTAGATCACCCGGCGGTCCTGGGTGGAGCGGGTGCGCCTCACCCAGCCGTCGCGCTCCAGGCGGTCGACGATGCCGGTGATGTTGCTGTGGGTGCAGGCCAGTGCGGCCGTCAGCCGCTTGGCGGACGTGGGGCCCGCCTGGCGCAGGGTGCGGAGGACCGTGAACCCCGGCCAGCTCAGGCCGTAAGTCCGCTTCAGGTAGCTGTCGCACCGGGTCTGCAGGATGTGGGAAACCACGGATGCAGTCTGAACGTAGGCCAGCGGGTCAAGCGGTGCAGCGCTCGCTGCCATGAACCTCACCTCTCCTTGCCGGGACGTGTTGTCCTCTCCTACCTCCTCATAACGTAGGTGAGACCTAAAATGTTCATACGCTGGGTACCAACTCTCGCATTCTGCGCTCTGTTTTGATGATTGCGCCCCTGGGTATAACTCATAGCCAGGAGGTGGCGCGCGAGAATGAACGCACTGCTCAGGCGGCTCGAGGAGTACCGGATGAGCGAGGAGGCCCTCCGCTGGGAGGGCACCTTTGCAGATTACCTCGAACTGGTGGCCCGCAACCCGTCGGTGGCCCAGTTCGCCCACGCCCGCATCTACAACATGATCATCTCCCACGGGGTCGAGGAGGTGAACGGCGTCCGGCGCTACCGCTTCTTCGACCAGGAGCTGTTCGGCCTGGAGCGGGCCCTGGAGCGGCTCGTGGAGGAGTATCTGCACCCGGCCGCCCGGCGGCTGGACGTGCGCAAGCGCATCCTGCTCCTGATGGGCCCGGTCGGCGGCGGCAAGTCGACCCTCGTCGCCATGCTGAAGCGCGGGCTCGAGGCCTACAGCCGCACCCCCGAGGGTGCGGTCTACGCCATCCGCGGCTGCCCGATGCACGAAGAGCCGCTCCACCTGGTGCCCCGCGAGCTCAGGCCGGAGGTGGAGAAGGAGCTCGGCGTGGTGATCGAGGGCGACCTCTGCCCCCACTGCCGGCTCATGGTGCGGGAGGAGTACGGCGGTCGGATCGAGGAGGTGCCCGTGCAGCGCGTGCTGCTCTCCGAGGCTGACCGCGTGGGCATCGGCACCTTCAGCCCGTCGGACCCCAAGTCGCAGGACATCGCCGACCTGACCGGCTCCATCGACTTCGCCACCATCGGCGAGTACGGGTCGGAGTCCGACCCCCGGGCCTACCGCTTCGACGGCGAGCTGAACAAGGCCAACCGGGGCCTGATGGAGTTTCAGGAGATGCTCAAGCTGGACGAGAAGTTCCTGTGGCACCTGCTGAGCCTCAGCCAGGAGGGGAACTTCAAGGCAGGTCGCTTCGCCCTGATCTCCGCCGACGAGCTGGTGATCGCTCACACCAACGAGAGCGAGTACCGGGCCTTCATCGCCAACAAAAAGAACGAGGCGCTGCAGAGCCGCATCATCGTGATGCCCATCCCCTACAATCTGAAGGTCTCAGATGAAGTACGCATCTATGAGAAGCTGGTCCGCCAGGCCGACACCGGCCACGTCCACATCGCCCCGCACGCCCTCTACGCCGCGGCCGTCTTCTCGGTCCTCAGCCGGCTGAAGGAGTCGAAGCGGGCCGGGATCGACCTGGTGAAGAAGCTCCGGCTGTACGACGGCGCCGAGGTCGAGGGCTTCAAGCCGGCCGACGTGGAGGAGCTGCGGCGGGAGTTCGAGGGGGTTGAGGGGATGAGCGGCGTCGACCCCCGCTACGTCATCAACCGTATCTCCTCGGCCATCATCCAGAAGGGCGAGAACAGCGCCAAGGCCTGCATCACCGCCCTGGACGTGCTCCGCTCGCTCAAGGACGGGCTCGACCAGCACCCCTCCATCACGCCCCAGGAGCGGGAGCGCCTGCTCTCCCTGATCGCCGTCGCCCGGCAGGAGTACGACGAGATCGCCAAGCGGGAGGTGCAGAAGGCCTTCATCTACTCCTACGAGGAGTCGGCCCGCAACCTCCTCAACAACTACCTGGACAACGTCGAGGCCTACTGCAACAGCCACCAGATCCGGGACCCGCTCACCGACGAGCTGCGCGACCCCGACGAGCGGCTGATGCGGTCCATCGAGGAGCAGATCGGCGTCTCGGACAACGCCAAGAAGGCGTTCCGCGAGGAGATCATGATCCGCCTCTCCACCTATGCCCGCCGGGGCCTCACCTTCGACTACACCTCCCATGAGCGGCTGCGGGAGGCCATTGAAAAGAAGCTGTTCGCCGACCTGAAGGACGTGGTGCGGATCACCACCACCACCCGCACGCCGGACGCGGACCAGCAGCGCAGGATGGACGAGGTGGTCGACCGGCTGATCCAGGAGCACGGCTACTGCGCCTCCTGCGCCAACGAACTCCTGCGCTACGTCGGCTCGCTGCTCAGCCGCTGACGAGGGGGGAACCCCATGAACGAGACGCGCTTCCGCATCTACCGCGAGGACTGGTCGCTGCACCGGCAGGGGCAGATGGACCAGGAGCGCCACATGGAGCGCATCCGGGAGGCAATCCGGGCCAACCTGGCGGAGGTCGTGAGCGACGAGTCGCTCATCGCCAGCGACGGCCAGAAGGTGGTGCGGCTTCCGATCAAGGCGCTGAAGGAGTACCGCTTCCGGCTGGACTGGCAGAAGCAGAACCGGGTGGGCGAGGGCGGCGGCGCCGTCCGGGAAGGCGATGCGCTGGGCACAGCCTCCGGCGCCGCCGGGCAAGGGGCCGGCGACGGCCCGCCCGGCGAGGAGGTCGGCGAGGAGTGGTTCGAGACCGGGTTCACGGTGGAGGACCTGGATGAGATCCTCTTCGCGGACCTCGCCCTCCCCCACCTCGAGCCGAAGCGGCAGCCCGACCTGACCGCCGAGAGCCACGAGTGGCGCGACGTGCGGCCTCAGGGGCTCCAGTCCAACATCGACAAGAAGCGCACGCTGATGGAGGCGATCAAGCGGAACCGGCTGGCGGGCCGGCCGGCGCTGGCGGGGATCAGCCGCAAGGACCTGCGTTTCAGGACCTGGGACGTGGCCCGCACCCCGCAGGCCAGCGCCGTGCTGATCTTCATGATGGACACGTCGGGCTCGATGGGCCCGGCCGAGAAGTACGTGGCCCGCAGCCTCTGCTTCTGGATGGTCCGCTTCCTCCGCACCCGCTACGAGAACGTGCGCCTGCACTTCATCGCCCACACCACCGAGGCCAGGGAGGTCTCGGAGGAGGCCTTCTTCACCAAGGGCGAGGCCGGCGGCACCCGCTGTTCCTCGGCGTACGAGTACGCCCTGCAGCTGATCGACCGGCAGTACCCGCCCGACCTGTTCAACCTCTACGCCTTCCACTTCTCTGACGGCGACAACCTGCTCTCGGACAACCCCCGCGCGATCGCCCTGATGCGCCAGCTGCTGGAGCGGTGCAGCCTGGTGGGCTACGGGCAGATCGAGACGCAGCCCCAGTACCTGGCCATGCCGTACTACCAGCCCAACACCCTGCTCTCGCTCTTCCAGCAGGAGATCGACCATCCCCGGTTCGTCACGGCGCAGATCCGCGACCGGTCCGAGGTCTACGCGGCGCTGCGGGCCTTCTTCCACCCCGGGCACCGCGAGAAGGGGGCTGGCTAGCATGGCCGTCGTGCGCAGACAGCCGGTCAGCGACCAGGACCTGGAGCGGCTCGCCCGGGCGATCGAGGAGATCGTGGGGCACGCCCGGGCCATGGGGCTGGACTTCTTCGAGATGCGCTACGAGATCTGCCCGCCCGACGTGCTCTACACCTTCGGCGCCTACGGTATGCCGACGCGCTTCTCGCACTGGTCCTTCGGCAAGGCCTATCACCTGCTGAAGAGCCAGGCCGACCTGGGCATCACCCGGATCTACGAGCTGGTGATCAACGCCGACCCGTGCCACGCATTCCTGCTGGAGTCCAACAGCCTGCTGGAGAACATGATGGTGGCCGCCCACGTGCTGGCCCACGCCGACTTCTTCAAGAACAACTGGCGCTTCCGGGAGACCAACCGGCAGATGATCCACGCGATGAGCGCCTTTGCGGAGCGCGTGCGCCAGTACGAGCGGCGGGTGGGCCGGGAGCGGGTGGAGCGCTTCCTGGACGCCGGCCTGGCGGTGGCCGAACAGGTGGACCCGTTCCCGTCGACCCGTCCCGACCCGCGGCGGGACCTGCCCCGCTTCCTGCTGGACCATGCATCCGGACTGGAGGAGTGGCAGCGGGACATCCTGTCCAGCCTGCGGGAGGAGGCCCTCTACTTCCGCCCGCAGATGGAGACGAAGATCCTCAACGAGGGCTGGGCGTCGCTCTGGCACGCCCGCATCATGCGGCACCTGGACCTGACGCCGGCCGAGTCGCTGGAGTTCGCCCGCCTCCATGCCGCCGTACTCGCCCCACACCCGTTCCAGCTGAACCCCTACCGGCTGGGCTACCACCTGCTGGAGTCCATCGAGGCCCGGTACGGGCGGGATGCGCTCTTCGAGGCCCGCACGGTGGAGACGGACCTCTCGCTGGTGCGCAACCACCTCACCCCCGAACTGTGCGAGGAGCTCGGCCTCTACGTGTACGCCAAGCAGGGGGGCCGGTGGCAGGTGCAGGATACGGGCTGGGAGGCGGTGCGGGACGCGCTCGTGCGGCAGCTGGAGAACTGCGGCCTGCCCTACATCTACGCCGAGGACGACAACTACCAGCGCCGGGGCGAGCTGTACCTGCGCCACGGCTACGACGGGGTCGAACTGGACGTCACCCACCTGCACCAGGCGCTCCGGCACGTCCACCACATCTGGGGGCGACCGGTGCACCTGGAGACGGTCTGCGACGGCCGGCGGACGCTCTACACGTGCGACGGGGAGAACGTGGAGAGCCGGGCGCTCTGAGCGGCGCCCGGCTCCAAGCTTTCGCTATGCGGTGTCCCGGAGGGCAACGGGGATGCGCCGCATCGCCGCCGCCACCAGCTCGTCCGGCGAGGCGATGCCCTCGGCCGAGCTGGCGGAGGCCAGCGAGAAGAGCAGGTCGAACCCGCTCACGCTGGCCCACTGGCCGAGGCTGAGGGCCAGCCGCATCGTCGCGTCGCGGGCGGCATCCCGGTCTGCCGCGGGAAGCAGGGCGAGGAACTGGCTCTCGGACCAGCGGAAGGCCAGGTCGGGCATCGGCGCCGTCCGGGCGAGCGCCTGCGCCACCGCCACGTCCGCGGCCACCCGGTCGGCGGTGGCCAGGAAGTCGCGCCCCTCCACCTCCAGCCACACCACCGCGAGTCCGGGGGCAGGCGTCGTCCCGAGCAGCTCGGCGGCCCGCTGGCGGAAGGCGCTCTGCGTGGGGAGCCCGGTGACCCGGTCCCGCTCGAGCACCCGCTTCGCCACCTCGGGGCGCCCGGCGACCGTGCCGCTCCGGCCGGTCCGGATCGACCGCCTTCGCTCCTCGGCATCCCGGAGCCGGCGGATGAGGTCGGAGCGCGACGACGTGCCGGTCTTCCGGAGGATGTGGCGGATGTGGGTCTTCACCGTGTTGACGGTGACGTAGAGCCGGCGCGCCACCTCACGGGATGGCAGGCCCGACAGCGCCAGTTGGGCGACCTCCAGTTCACGGCGGCTCAGGAGGCCCATCAGGTGGTGTGCCACCACCTCCGGGGCAACCGCCGTGCCCACTTGCAACCGCACGGCCGCGGTGTCCAGCTGCTCCTGCATGGCCAGGCTCACAGGCGCCACTCCTCCCTCCGTCCGGAGCTGCATCCCTGCGCGGGGCGGGGGCAGTCCAGATGTATGTTATCTGAACATGCTGTGATTTCAGTCTATTGTATCACCCATTCTACCGTATCATCGGGGTCTAGTCAACATATAGAATTCGCACAGATCCTGACAAGAAAACGCCCGGCCTGTCCCATGGCCGGGCGTCCGTATGCGCCGCAGGTGCGGCGGAACTGCGTGGGTGCACCGCAGGCTACTCGCCGCGCCGGACGCTGCCCACCGCGCTCCGGTTGAAGGTGAGCTCCACGTTGGAGGCGACCTTTACGCGGATGGTGTTCTTGGACTCATCCAGGGCCTGGATGACGCCGTGCAGGCCGCCGATGGTGATGATCTCATCGCCGACCTTGAGGGAGTTCAGCATCTCCTGGCGCTTCTTCTGCTGCTGCTGCTGGGGGCGGATCATCATGAAGTACATGAGCACGAAGAGCAGAATCAGGGGTCCCCACTGGACAAGAAATTCCAAGGCAGTTTCCTCCTCACTGTCTCATGGCACTACTATAGCATGCAGACCGAGGGCCTGTACATTTTTCCACCGATAATCCCAAAGTAAGCGGGAACACGGCCGCCTCCCTCGATGTGCAGGGCCCGCCCGAACGGACGGGGCCCGGATGCGGCCAGAGGCCTGCACGGAGGACTAGCGGCCGGGCGCGTACAGCATGGTCTGGATCGGGCGCATGCCCACCCGCTGGCCGAGCCGCACGGCCGGGCTGTCGTAGGGTGCGATCAGCGAGAGCGCGAAGGCGCCCTTCAGGTAGCCCCAGCCGCGCACCCGCTCCACCAGGCCCGTGCCGATGCCCTGGCGGCGGCGGTCAGGCACCACGTAGAGGTCGGAGATGTAGGTGTAGAGCTCAGGCCGGAAGATGCTGGGGGGCTCCTGCAGCATCCCGACGGCGTAGCCCACGATGGCGCCCTCGTCCTCCGCGACCATCACCACGGCGGCCGGGTGTTCCAGACACTGGGCCAGCGACGTCTTGGCGAACTGCATGAACCCCTCGGCAAGCTCGTGGATGCCCAGCTGGGCCTGCTGCTCCCGGGCGAACCCCTCGACGAGCGGCAGGAGGGCGTTCAGGTCGGACCGGTTGGCGGCACGGTACTGGATGGTCAAGGTCGACTCCTCCTTATGACGGGTCAGCGGTTCTCGGGGAGGGCGGGCTCCGCCGGTCCGGCCTTCGCCCCAGTCCTGCGGGCCTCCTCCCCCGCGTGCCAGCGGCTGAGGAACTCCCGCCGGTACTCGGCGAAGCGGCCCGCCTCCAGGGCGGCGCGGATCTCCTCCATCAGGCGCACCAGGAAGCGCAGGTTGTGGATGGAGCACAGCCGGAGGCCGAGCATCTCCTCCGCCTTCAGCAGGTGGCGGATGTACGCCCGGCTGTAGTTACGGCAGGCGTAGCAGTCGCACCCCTCCTGGATCGGCATGAAGTCGCGGGCAAACTCGGCGTTGCGCACGGTCATCTTGCCGTCGGGGAGGAAGACGGTGCCGTGCCGGGCGATGCGGGTGGGCAGCACGCAGTCGAACATGTCGATCCCGCGCCAGACCCCCTCCACCAGGTCCTCCGGCGAGCCGACGCCCATCAGGTAGCGGGGGCGGTCGCCGGGGAGGAGCGGCACGGTGATCTCCAGCATCTCGTGCATCAGCTCCTTGGGCTCTCCCACCGAGAGCCCGCCGATGGCGTAGCCGGGGAAGTCCAGGTCCACGATCTCCGCAGCCGACTGCCGCCGCAGGTCGGCGTAGGTGGAGCCCTGCACGATGCCGAAGAGCGCCTGGCTGTCGGGCCGGGCGTGGGCCGCCTTGCAGCGGGCCGCCCACCGGGTGGTGCGCTCCAGCGACCGCTTGGCGTAGTCGTGCTCGCACGGCCACGGGGTGCACTCGTCGAAGGCCATGATGATGTCCGCCCCCAGGGCGTTCTCGATCTCGATGGCCTTCTCCGGGCTGAGGAAGTGGGAGCTGCCGTCGATGTGCGAGCGGAAGTGGACCCCCTCCTCGGTGATCTTGCGCAGGTCGGAGAGGGAGAAGACCTGGAAGCCGCCCGAGTCCGTCAGGATGGCGCCGGGCCAGTTCATGAAGGTGTGCAGCCCGCCGGCCTCCCGCACCAGGTCGTGGCCGGGGCGGAGGTACAGGTGGTAGGTGTTGCTGAGGATGATGCGCGCCCCCAGGTCCCAGACCTCCTCGGGGCTCAGGGTCTTGACGGTGGCCTGTGTGCCCACCGGCATGAAGACGGGCGTCTCGATCACGCCGTGCGGAGTGTGGAGCCGGCCGCGGCGGGCCATGGACGCCGGGTCCCTCTGGATCAGTTCCCAACGAACAGCCAAACAGATGCCTCCCTGGGTTTAGAGAATCAACATGGCGTCACCGAAGCTGAAGAAGCGGTACCGCCGGGCCACCGCCTCCCGGTAGGCCTTCATGATCAGCTCCTGCCCGGCCAGCGCCGAGACTAGCATCAGGAGCGTCGACTTGGGCAGGTGGAAGTTGGTGACCAGGCTGTCCACCAGCTTGAACCGGTAGCCGGGATAAATGAAGATATCCGTCCACCCCGAGCCCGGCACCAGGCGGCCGTCCTCTGTGGCAGCCGTCTCCAGGGTGCGCACCGAGGTCGTGCCTACCGCCAGCAGCCTGCTCCCCCGCTCCCGCACCGCGTTGATGCCGGCCGCGGCCTCCGGGGAGACCTGGTAGAACTCGCTGTGCATCTTGTGCTGGGTGGGGTCCTCCACCTCCACCGGGCGGAAGGTGCCCAGCCCCACGTGCAGGGTGATCTTGTAGATCTCCACGCCCTGCGCCGTCAGCCGGTCCAGCAGCTCCTTCGTGAAGTGCAGCCCCGCGGTGGGCGCGGCGGCCGAGCCCCACTCCCGGGCGTAGACGGTCTGGTAGCGCTCCGGCTCCGCCAGCTGCTCGTGGATGTAGGGCGGCAGCGGCATCTGGCCGAGGCGGTCCAGCAGTTCCTCGAAGACGCCCTCGTAGGCGAAGTCGATCACCCGACCGCCGAAATCGGTGGGACCCACCACGGTGCCCACCAGCAGCCCGCCGCCGAACACGATGCGCTCGCCGGGGCGGGCCTTCTTACCCGGCTTGACCAGGGTCTCCCACCGGTCGCGGGTGAGCCGCTTCAGCAGGAGGACCTCCATCGCGCCGCCGGTCGCCTCCCGGTGGCCCAGCAGCCGGGCGGGCATCACCCTGGTATCGTTGAGCACCAGGGCGTCGCCGGGGCGCAGGAACTCGGGCAAGTCACGGAAGTAGCGGTGCTGGATCGCACCGCTGCTTCGCTCCACTACCATCAGCCGGGAAGCGTCGCGCGGCTCCACCGGCGTCTGGGCAATCAGCTCTTTGGGCAGATCGTAGTCAAAGTCCGCGAGTCGCACTTTATCGGGTCTCCACCTTCGTGCCGGTGTAGTAGTGGGTCAGGATCTCCACGTAGGTCTTGCCCTGCAGGGCCATGCCGTGCGCGCCCCACTGGGAGAGGCCGACGCCGTGCCCGTGGCCGCTGCCCGTGATCACCACTGACGTGGGGGCCTGCGGCTCCCGGAGGGCCGGCTGCTGAGGTGTCGGCTGCTGAGGTGTCGGCTGCTGGGGGCTCGGCTGCTGCGGGGCCGGCTGTTCAATCCTCGCCGGCTGCTCAGGCACCGGCGGCTGCTGAGCGGGCGTTCCGGGGTCCGGGCGCTCGCCCCGGGAGGCCGTCGCGGACCCGGTCCGCGGTACGATCCCGGCCACGCCGTAGGCGTCGCCGCCGGCCACCGCCACAGGTCCGTCGAGGAGCCGGGCAACCCCGCCGGCGCCCACCGCAAAGCTGCCCGAGACGGCCCGTGCCATCACGAGGCCGTCCGCACCCACCACCGCCACGGGAAGCGGCTGCGGCTCAGGCCGCGGCTCGGGTTGGGGTTGGGGCTGGGGTTGGGGCTGCTGGGGCTCGGGCTCGGGCTCGGGTTCGGGCTCGGGATCCGGCTCCGGCTCGGGCTCCGGCTGGGGCTCGGGCCCAGCGGGGTCGAACCCCGGGCCGGCGAGCGAGACCGAGCTGGGAGGGGCCGGAAGGCCCAGTGCCATGCGCATCTGCTGCATGGTCAGGGTGCGGGTGCCACCGGTGCCGGTGACGACCCAGGTCGTCGGCCGTCCGCTGGCCCCGGGCGCGCCGGGCGTGACCGAGGTCACGCTGCCCACCGCGTAGCCGGCCTGGTTCAGGCGCTGGCTGAACTCCTCGATGCTGAACTCGTAGTCCCAGGAGGTGTACCGGTTGCCGGGCACGTCATCGTAGTCGATCACGCCCCGCAGATACGCCACCGGCGTCCCGCCGGTCCAGATGTCTTCGTTGTTCTCGGTGTGGCCGCCGGACGAGGAATGGAAGTGCGTGGAGACCACCCGGCCCTGGTACGTGACCACCTGGCCTGCGGTTTCGTGCACCGCCTGGGTGGTGCTGGGCCGCTCGTAGGCGATGCCGTAGTACACCTGGTCGTCCGTGTTGTTACGCAGATCGAAGCCGTCCGCGGCCCGCTTGCCCAGGTTGGCCAGGGTATAGCTCCTGGCTGCCACCGCCTGCGCCTTCAGGGCCTCGAGCGGCCAGGTGTGGTCCATCTCCGCGGGGACCACGGCCAGCAGGTAGTCCTCCAGGTTGACGACGTTCACGATCGACAGCGTTCCCGCGGCCGTGGGCACGGCCTCGATCTCACCACGGTATTCCCTGCCCTGAAAACGAATATACCCTGCGGGGTCGGGAACCAGACGGACCGCACCCGCAAACCACGCCGGGATCGCGTCCACATAGACGCCCCCGTCCTGGACGACCAGGCCCACCGGCACGCCGGGGTCCACCTGCCCCTGGACGGCGCCGTCGGCCACGATCCAGAGCCCAGCGGATGCGCTGACCTCCGCCGCCCACTGCCCCCACGCAAGCCCCACCCGTACCGGGTTCTCCGATGGGGGCGCAGGGACCGCGCCGACCGCTTCCCCGGCCGCGGCTGTCGGGATCCACGCGCCGGGGACCACGGCCGAGGCGGCAAGCAGCACCGCACCCACCACGACCGCAGCCAGGGCGGAGAGAGTTCGCACTGGGGCCACCGCCTTTGTGTCAGATTGGGAAAATCCGTTCATAAATCGTTCGCCTCATCAAAGATGATCTCCTTCCCCGAATGCGCGCCAGGGGGCCGGTCGCCCGGCCCCCGTCTGGCGCCAAAAACGCCTGTTCCCCGGCAGGGTTGCCCTGACCAGGGTTTCTTCTCGTCACCGACCGGCGGAAGCCGCCGCTACCACGACCAGAGGTTCCACCAGGCGGGGCTGCCCTGGCCAGGACCGTCCGGGCCCCACCTGACAGGGGTGCTCTGGTTCCCCCTGCCCGGATTGCTCTGGCTGCCACGTCCCCGGTTGTCCTGGTTTCCCTTGCCCGGGTTCCCCTGGCCCCGGTTGTCCTCGTCTCCCTTGCCCGGGGTGCCCTGGCTCCCCTTGCCCGGGGCGTCCTGGTTCCCCTTGCCCGGGGCGTCCTGGTTCCCCCTGCCCGGGGGGTCCTGGTTCCCCCTGCCCGGGGCGTCCTGGTTCCCCCTGCCCGGGGGGTCCTGGTTCCCCCTGCCCGGGGTGCCCTGGCTCCCCTTGCCCGGGGCGTCCTGGTTCCCCCTGCCCGGGGTGTCCTGGTTCCCCCTGCCCGGGTTGTCCTGGCTCCCCTTGCCCGGAGTGCCCTGGTTCCCCTTGCCCGGGTTGTCCTGGCTCCCCTTGCCCGGAGTGCCCTGGTTCCCCTTGCCCGGGATGCCCGGGTTGCTCTGGGGGCCCTGTCCCGGTCCGTTCCGGTTCCCCTTGCCCCGGTCATCCCTGTCCGAGTTGGCCTTGCCCGGGTCCTTCAGATCGCCCTTGCCGGGGTTGCTCTGGCTGTCCCTGCCCGAGCCGCCCTGGTTGCTCTGGTTCGAGTTGCTCTGGTTGCCCTTGCCGGAGTTGCTCGGGTTGCTCTTGCCGGAGTTACCCGGAGTCCCCTTTCCGGAGTTGCTCGGGTTGTCCTTGCCCGAGTTGCTCGGATTCCCCATGCCCTGGTTCTTCTCATTCCCCTTGCCCTGGTTCTTCTCGTTCCCCTTGCCCCGGTCGTCCTCTTTCGCCTTGCCGTTCTTACCGGGGTTGTCCTGGTTCCACCACCCGAGGTTGCCCAGGTTCCAGTTGCCGGGGAGGATCTGGTTCCACCAGCCCGAGATGGCCTGGTTCCCCTTGCCCGGGTCCTTCTCGCTCCCCTTGCCCGGGTTCTTCTCGTTCCCCTTTCCGGACTGGGGGCCATCGGCGCCGTCCTCCCGGTCGCTGCGCCCGGCGTTGCCCGGGCCGGGATTGCCCCGGCCGGACTTGCCTGCCCCGGCGCCGTCGGCGTCCCCGCCCGAGCCGCCGCTGCCGGTGGCCGGAACCGCCTCGCTGCGGCGCTGTTCGGCCCGGCTGAGGATCTCGCTGGGGCTCACGCCCAGCTCCTTCAGGAACGTCCCCGGAGGCGCCGTCCGGATGGCCTCAGCGGTCACCTCGGGGTGCTCAGCCTGGAGCTCCTCCAGGAGGATCAGGCGAGGCAGGGTGAGGTCCTGCTTGCGGGCCTCCTCCACCTCCGCCGCGGTCGCCGGCAGCACCGCCACCCCGGTGCGGGGCGCCTCACCCAGACTCTCGGCCTGGGCGGCCACCACGGTCTGCAGGGCGGTGCGGGACCGCTCCACGATGCGCTGCGAGAGCACATCCGGCAGCCCCCTGTCGGACAACGGGGCCACGGCCATCACCACGGCGCTCGCCTCGGAGACGGGGTTCAACTTGCCGAGGGCGACAGCCCTGGTGGCGATCGCCGCGGCGACGTCCTCCACCGGCTTCCGCCGCCACGCGACCTCGTCCAGCACTTCCTGGCCGTCGGGGTTGAGCCCTTCGGCGGCGATCACCAACCGCCGGCCGTTGGCGGTGAGCTGGATGGACGGGTTGATATCAATCACGATGAGTGCCGCGGGCTGCGCCAGGCTCCACTGCCAGTAGCCCACGGGCGGGAGGAGCAGCAGCAGTACCGCCGCAGCCGCCGCCACCCAGCCCCAGGTGCGTCCGCTCAGCCAGGATCCGGCCTCGGGGACGGGGATCTCATCGCCCACCGCCGGCTCGCCAGCAGGCAGGGGAACCCGCCGGAACTCGCCCGCGGGGGTGAGGACAATCCCGGTTCTCCCCTCCACCTCAAGCAGAATGCCCTTCTGCATATGCGATGCCTCCCCGTGCACCTAGACCGCAATGTAGTGGCGGAGGTGAACAAAGTCCTCCAACAGAAGCAGCGCCACGGCGATGATGTACTTGCGCTGCCGCTCGAGCGTCTTGCGGCTCACGCCGACCCGCTCCTCCAACTGCCGGAGCGGCAGTTCCCGGCGGGCGACCAGGTGCTGCGCCAGCAGCGGGTCACCGGCCACGATGCGGGCGGCGTCGATCGCCCTCGCCCGGGCGTCTGCGTGCTTGGGGCAGACGGTGACCAGCTCGCTGAAGCGGATGCCGAACTCGGCCAGGCGCTGGGCGTAGCGGGCGATCTCGTACCGCCGCTCCTCAGCCTCCTGCTGCCGTTGGTGCGCGGCGATGGACTCCCGCATCTCCAGGCCCTGCAGCGGGTTGCCCTCGTCGTCTTCGGTTGTGAAGTCGCTGAAGGGCACCTCGGCCCGGGCTTTCTGTCGCCTGTAGTAGTCGACGAGGCGACGCTTGATAACCAGTTCGGCGAAGGGGATGAACGCGCTGCCCTTCTCGGGGTCGAAGCGGTCGATGGCCTCATTCAGGGCCATGAGGCCCACCGACACCTCCTCATCCCGACCGACGGTGAGGTACCGCCCCGAGACCTGGCTGCCCACCCGGAGCACGAGAGGCGTGTAGGCGCGGATCAGCTCTTCCCGTGCCGCCTCGTCGCCCGTCTTCGCCGGGCCGAGCAACCGCTCGGCTGGCGACGGCCCACGCGGGCCCGCGTCATCCGAGAGGCTCAGCAGAAAGGCCAGCAGCAAGTCCGTCACCTCTCGTCTGCTAGAGTGATACGTGCAGGCACCCCGTGGATCTGGGGGTCGCGCACATGGCAAAAGCCGGCGCCGGAGACCGGGCCGGCTGCATCAGAACAGGCGGGGCTGCACGGGGCCCTCGCCGCCGTCTGGGTGATCGCCGTAGGGGATGTTCAGGTACTCGTAGGCCGCGCGGGTGGCCACGCGCCCCCGCGGGGTGCGCTGGAGGAAGCCGATCTGCATCAGGTAGGGCTCGTACACGTCCTCGATCGTCTCGGGCTCCTCGCTGGTGGCCGCGGCCAGGGTGTCGAGACCGACCGGCCCCCCGCCGTACTTCTGGATGATGGTCAGCAGCACCTTGTGGTCGACCAGGTCGAGCCCCAGGGCGTCCACCTCCATCAGCCGCAGGCCGGCGTCCGCCACCTCGCGCGTGATCACCCCGTCGGCCTTCACCTGGGCGTAGTCCCTCAGCCGCTTCAGCAGCCGGTTGGCGATGCGGGGTGTCCCCCGGGACCGGCGGGCGATCTCCTGCGCCCCGGACGGGTCGAGCTGCACCTTGAGGATCCGGGCCGCCCGCAGGAGGATCTGCGTCAGCTCCTCCACGCTGTAGAACTGCAGCTGCATGACCACGCCGAAGCGGTCGCGCAGCGGCGACGTGAGGGCGCCGTACCGGGTGGTCGCGCCGATCAGGGTGAAGCGGGGCAGGTCGAGCCGCAGGGTGCGGGCGCTCGGCCCCTTGCCCAGGATGATGTCGAGGGCGAAGTCCTCCATCGCCGGGTAGAGCGTCTCCTCCACCAGGCGGTTCATCCGGTGGATCTCGTCGACGAAGAGCACGTCCCCCTCGGAGAGCTGGGTCAGGATCGCCGCCAGGTCGCCCTGGTGCGAGATCGCCGGCCCCGAGGTGATGCGCAGGTTGACGCCCATCTCCTGCGCGATGATGTGGGCGAGGGTGGTCTTGCCCAGGCCGGGAGGGCCGTAGAGCAGGACGTGGTCAAGGGCCTCGCCCCGCTGCTTCGCGGCGGCGATGTAGATGGACAGCTCCTCCTTCACCCGCTCCTGCCCCGGGTAGTCCGCCAGCCGGTGCGGACGGAGGGTCTCCTCGATCCGTAAGTCCTCCGGCCGCCTGTGGCCGGAGAGGAACCGTTCCTCACTCATGCCGCCTTACCCCCGGAAGAGTTGCTTCAGTCCCAGCCGGACGAGTGTCTCCACGGAAGGCGAGTCGCCCGCCTCGGCGCGGGCCCTGGCCAGGGCCTCCACCGCCTCGGTCCGGCTGTAGCCCAGGGCGCAGAGCGCCTCAGCCGCCTCGGACCAGACGTCGCCGGCGGGCGGGGCCGCGGCGGGGACCTCTCCCTGCGCCCACGGCGCGACGCCCAGCGACCCCACCTTCTCCTTCAGCTCGAGTACCAGCCGCTGTGCCGTCTTCTTCCCGATGCCGGGCACGCGGGTGAGGGCGGCGATGTCCTCGAAGGCAACCGCCCGGCGGAACGACTCGGGATCGGTGGCGGAGAGGACCGCCAGGGCGGCCTTGGGCCCGATCCCGTCCACCCGGAGCAGCAGCGTGAACAGGTCGTACTCGGCCGGCGTGAGGAAGCCGTAGAGGGTCAGGGCGTCCTCCCGCACCTGCAGGGACGTGTACAGGTGCACCACCGACCCGATGGCGGGCAGGCGGGACCGGGTCGAGGAGGGCACCAGGCAGCGGTAGCCAACCCCCGCTACGTCAATGACGACGGAATCGGCTGTCGCGGTGACAAGCTCACCGCGCAGGTGTGCGATCATGCTACGACAGACCTCCCAACCGTGAGGTGAGGCTGGCCGCGTGCAGGGCCGCGATGGCCACGGCCAGGGCATCGGCCACGTCGTCGGGCTTCGGGATCTCCGGGAGGGCCAGCAGGGCGCGCACCATCCGCTGGACCTGCGCCTTGTCGGCCCGACCGTAGCCGGCCACCGCCATCTTCACCTGCATCGGCGTGAACTCCCGGACGGGCACGCCGTTGTCGGCCGCGGCCAGGAGCACGATCCCCCGGGCCTGTCCCACGTGTATGGCGGTGGTGACGTTGCGGCCGAAGAACAGCTCCTCCACGGCCACGCAGTCGGGCTTGTACTCCAGAAGCAGGTCGACGATGCCCCGGTAGAGCGACTGCAGCCGCCGCTCGGGCAGCATGTCGGGCGGCGTCTCCAGACAGCCGTACGCCACCGCCCGCTCCCTTCCGGAGCCCGCGTCTTCCACGATGCCGTAGCCCATCCGGGCCGTTCCGGGGTCGATGCCGAGAATGCGCAAGCGCCTACCACCTCTTGGGGACCACCGTTGTTCTGTTCGGGACTTGATGCACGCCATAGTGGACACTGCTGGTGTCCTGCCGTACGCCATGGCGGACTCTGCTTATGTCCTGACGTATACCATAATGGACTCTGCTGGTGTCCTCATGTACGCCATAGCGGACTGCGGGGACCACGATGTCGGCTTGGGCGTATGCCGTAGTTATGTTCGGGGTCCGGACGGTGCAGTCCTGCCCCTGGCAACATTTCCGCTGGCTCCCGCGGTTGGATCGATCTCGCCAGACTCCGCCGCCATCCAGATTCCAGGCCTGCTTTGGGCTGGCTTCCGCTCAGCTCGACCACCGGGTCTGCTGCCGCTCAGCCCCGGCTCTGGGCGCAGCCGCCACCCCGTCTCCTTCCTGCTTCTGGCCAGATTTGTGCATTGAACTCCCTCGTGCGGAGTGCTATTCTCAGGTGGCAATCGCACCATACTTTAAGCAATCTGGGCGGAGAGGGGACCTGAGGATGGAAAGCACAAGCCGGAAACGCCGGCCGCTGGTGATTGCAGTGGCAATCGCCGTCCTGCTCCTGGGCGGGTGGGCGGCGAAGGTCTGGTTCGGCGCGGCGCCCATCAACGTACTCCTGTTGGGCCTGGATGAGGGCAAGACCCGGACCGACGTGGTCGTGCTGGCCCACCTGGAGCCCCGGCGGGGGTTGATCACCCTGCTCTCGCTGCCCCGGGACACCCTGGTCGAGATCGACTGCACCGGCCTCAGCGACGCCTGCGTTTCGCCGGACAAGCTGGCCCATGCCCACGCTTACGGTGGCGAGCAGGGGGCACGGGTCGCCGTCGAGACGGTGGAGCGGCTGCTGGGCGTGAAAATCGATCACTACGTGCGGGCCGACTTCGAGGGGTTCCGGCAGGTGGTGGACATCCTGGGCGGCGTGGACCTGGTGATCGATCAGGACATGCACTACGAGGACCCCTATGCCAACCCGCCGCTCACCATCCACTTCGAGGCCTCTGACCAGCCGCAGCACCTGGATGGCCAGCGTGCGCTGGAGTTCGTCCGCTACCGGGGCGCCACCGGCGACATCGGCCGCACCGAACGCACCAAGCAGTTCCTGGTGGCCCTGGCCCGGAAGGCGAAGGAGACGCAGTCGCTGGTCAGGCTTCCTGCGGTGATCCGCACCGGCCTGGCGTACATGGACACGGACATCGACGCCAGCACCGCCCTCTCGATGGCGGCCAGCGCCCTGCGGGCCGACCTGGACCTGGTCCAGATGGAGACCCTGCCGGGCTGGGACGACCCGAACCACCCGAGGGGCTGGGTCTGGGTGCCGGATGAGGGCGCGATGGCCGAGGTCGTCGACCGGCTGATCCGGAACCCGCAGCCGCCGTCTGCGGAACCCGAGTCCGGAGCAGACGAGTAAGTGCCTGCGAAGCCCGGGCGCCGGCAGCTGGCACCCGGACCCGGGCCGCTGGTAGGTCACCGGTGAGCCTGGGCAGGGTGCCGACCCGATGACATGCAACCCCCGGGGTATCTGTACCCCGGGGGTTCGCTGTTCCGATCCGCTAGAACATGGACTCCGCAACCTTGATCAGGATCTCGGGGCTCACGTCGCCGGAGAGCTTGATCATCGTGACCTGCCCGTCGGCCTCCTGGACCCAGAGTTCGAGTTCGTTCCAGTGCCCGACGATCTCCGGCAGCAGCCCGAGCCGCGAGCGGGCCTCGTTCTCCTCGTCCGCACGGGCCACCGGGACGTCCCTCTCGAGGAAGGCCGGGTGTCCGGCCACTTCGATGATCTCCGTTCCCGGAGGCAGGTCCATCTGCGGCGTCTCCAGACGGACGGACTGGATGATGCTGACGTGCTGGCCCTCATCCGACGAGTAGGTCTGGGTGACGAAGAAGTACTCGTCCTCCTCGATGCGCTGCCAGCCCTCGTCCGGGTAGTGGCCCCAGGAATAGGCGCCCATCGGCTCGTGGCGCGCGGCGAAACCCTCGGGGACCCACGTCGGGGTGCGGATGGGGAAGGGGGCGAGCTCCCTGGTTTCCTCCGGCGAGAAGAACTCCGTCTCGGGTCCCATGGAGAGCCAGTTCGAGAACGCCCCGCGCAGCCACTCCTCCCTACTCATGCTCAGGACTCTGACGGGAATGCCGAGGATGACCTCGGCCACGTCGGCCCAGGTGGACTGCGAGCCGTAGGCGAGGAGTACGAACACGGCTGCCGCAGCGGCGGCCACGCCCTTCCAGCGCCCGCGGAAGCGCTGCCGGCGCAGCCGGGCCAGGGTGCGTGTCCGGAGTGCAGGTGTGACCGTCGGTGTCTCCGGCATCACGTCCTCGGTCGACAGGGCGCTCAGGTACCGGTGAAGATCGGCATCGGACCACTTCACGTCGCTCACGGCTCAACCCCCCATTCCTCCAACTGCTGGCGAAGCAACTGCCTGGCCCGGTACAGCCGGCTGTGGACCGTTCCCACCCGCACGCGCAGGATGCGGGCGACCTCCGGCGCTGCAAGCCCCTCGAGGTAGTGGAGGACCACCGCCTCCCGGTACCCGTCGGGCAGCGAGCGTATGGCTCTGGCCAGCGAGTGGCAGACATCGGACCGGATCGCGGCTCCGGCGGGATCCGCCTCCGGGGCTCGGTCCACCAGGGCCAGTCCGTCCAGCTCCGACCCGTTCCGCGTGCGCCGCCACCACCACGACCGCCGCAGGTCCCGGCATGCGTTCATCGTCACCTGCAGCAGCCAGGGGCGGACCCGTTCGGGATCGCGCAACCGGTCGGCATGGCGGTAGGCCTTGATGAACACCTCCTGGAACACGTCTTCCGCCTGTGCGCGGTTCAGCAGGACGGCGTAGGCCAGGCGCAGCACCGCGTCGCCGTGCTGCGCGATCCATTCCTCCACGGCGCCGGCGTCCGATCGCGCCCGTTCGGGGCTGCTCAGCCACGCCCCGGTGGGGTCGCGCTGACACGCACCGGTGGGGCCGCGCGGATGCGCATCGGCGAACCCGCTCTCACACGCATCGGTGCGGACGCGCAAACCCGCATCCGTGTGGACGCTTGGACCCGCGTCCGTGCGGCGACGCGGAGGAGCACTCGCCCGGAGGTTGCTCCCAATCGCCCCTACATGCTCCACCTGCTCACCTCCCGTCAAGTCGTTCACCTATGTAACGAGGACGAAGCCGCATCCCTTCCCGGACGGCACGAAAAAAGGACCGGCTGTTCACCGGCCCCTGTGCGCATCCGCTACGTCCCGCATCGCTGGCGCAGGTCATAGTACGTGCCGCCCAGCCCGTCGCGGATATGGAGATGAACCGGCTCGACCTGGCCGTCGCGAATGAGGAACGCCCCGACATCGATCGGTCCGTCCAGCGAGATGATCAGCCGCACCGCGTCGGGGTAGTGCACTGCGTACTCGATGTCGGACCGCGAGGGCACCGCCTTCGCACTCGGATGGGAGTGGTAGATGCCGAGCAACCCCTCGCCCGCGGCGGCGATCCGCCGCAGGGCCTCCTCCTGCTGCTCCGGATCCACCTGGTACGAGACCGGGCTCCGCCGCGCGTTGTCCGTGGCGTAGACGGCGTTGACGTACCCGTTCGTGCCGGCGAGGATCCCGCACGCCTCCAGGGGCTTCTCCTCCAGGCAGTGCTCCAGCATCCGCTGCAGCAAGCGACGCCCGATGACCAGCCGGCGCGCTGCCATCGCCATCCCCTCCCCGCGAGAGCAGGTGACCGGCACAGAGCCGGGTGGGCCCGAAGTCGGTGCCGGCAGGCTAACCGCCGACCGTCCGCACCGCCTTCCTCAGGTCATACCACTCGCCGTCGAAGTGGCGCGCCACGACGATCAGGTGCTCAGACACCTGCCCGTCCACGATGCGCCAGGCCCGCGCCCGCGGCCGACGGCCCTTGAGTGAGATGATAATGTAGAACGCCTCTGGCCAGGTGGCCTGGGCGATGTCTGTGCGCGAGGGGATTGGCTCGCTGGCCACGTGGGAGTGGTAGATGGCCACGATCTCGCGGCCCAGCTGATGCGCCTCCTCGGCCGCGGCCAGCAGCTGACGGTCGTCGACGCGGTAAAGGATGGGACTGCGCTCCTGGTTGTCGGTGGCGTAGCCGGCAGCGACGTGGCCGGCCTCGCCCACCAGAAGCCCGCAGGCCTCGAGCGGTCGCTCCTCATAACAGTGGTTGATCATGCGGCGGTAGACGTTCTCCGGGATCACGATCCGCCGCTGTGCTGCGGTCAGGGGGGCCGCCCTCCGCTGCTTCCTCGTCCACCAGAGCACAGACCCTCCTCCTTTGCCTCGATGCGGCCCTCCAGTCTGCGCCGGTGAGCCAGTACGGCTACTTCAGGCCCCGTTCCTGCATGAGCGCCTCAAGATCGCCGGGACGGCGCTTGAACTCCGTCCGGCGGTTCTGCGCGATGATGCGCCTGGCCACGTCCGGGGCCACCGGCAGGTCGGGGGCGCCGAGGATGGCGTCCACGGCCTCCTCCCGCACGGTGAGGGTGGTGCTCAGCACCGGCGTGGCGAGGTGGCGCTCCAGGAGCCAGATGAGGAAGCGGTCTGCCTCGGCGTAGGTGAAGCCGAGCTCGCCCTCGTCCGTCTGGCCGGGCCAGAGGCCCGCCGTGGGCACGCGGTTGACCAGGTCGTCGGGCAGACCGGCCTCGGAGGCAATCCCGCGGACCTCCGCCTTCGTGCAGTCGCGGATCGGCTGCCTGTCCGACAGCCCGTCGCCGCGGATGGAGAAGTACCCGAGGAAATACTCCACGCCGTTGCCCGTGCCCATGATGAGGCCGCGGAAGGCGTCGGCGAAAAAGCCGGCCGTCATGATGCGCAGCGTCGGCTTGAGGTTGTTGATGGCCCACTGCAGCCGCTCCTCCTCCAGCGGGATGCCGGACTTGGCCGCCAGGTCGCGGGCCGCCGCCGAGTAGAGCGTCACGGCCATCTGCCAGAGGTCGCTCAGGTTGATGGTCACGGCCGGGATGCCCAGGTGGTCGGCGACCCGCTGGGCGTCCACGATGTCCTGGAGGCGCTCGCCCTCCAGTTCCTCCTCGGTGGAGCAGGGCAGGATCAGCCCCAGGGCGCCCTGCGGGGCCGCCTGCTTGCTGATCGCGGCCGTCGCCGACGAGTCGACGCCCCCGGAGAGGCTGTTGATCAGGGCCCCGATGCCGCCGCGCTCCATGTACTCCCGCTCGCGGGCGGCGCGCTCGGACAGGGATTTCACGTGGTGCTGGTGCGTCATCGCTCATGCCCCCTGGTTGGTCGATGCCAGGAAATCTTGGACCACCTGAATATAGTACGCGACGCCGACGGCAATGCACGACTCGTCGATCATCAGCCGGGAAGTGTGCAGTCCGTGGGGGCTCGTGTTGTCCTTGGCGCGCGCCCCCAGCCGTGTGAAGGTCCCGGGCACCCGCTCCAGGTAGTAGGCGAAGTCCTCGCCACCCATGGAGGGCTCCATCCGCTGGACGTTCTCCGCCCCCAGCACCGTCACGGCCGCCTGCCGGCCGATCTCGGTCATCTCCGGATGGTTGACCAGCATCGGGTACCCGTGCTCGTAGTGGAAGCGGTAGGTCGCTCCCGCAGCCTCGCACACGCCCCGGACGACCGCCTCGATCCGCTCGGGCATCATGCGGCGCAGTTGGGGGTCCATCGTGCGCACGGTCCCGACGAAGGAGACCTCGTCGGGAATGATGTTGTGGGCGCTGCCGCCCTGGATCATCCCGATGGTGATGACGGCCGGCTGGAACGGGTCGACGTTCCGGGCCACCACCTGCTGCAGCGCGGTGATGATCTGGCAGGTGGTCAGGACCGGGTCGACGGTGAGGTGGGGTGCCGCACCGTGTCCGCCCCGGCCGGCGACCGTCACCCGGATCTCGTCCGGTGCGGCCATGACCGGACCCGGCGCGAACGCCATCCGACCGGCCTCCATGTAAGGCTCGACGTGCAGGCCGAATATGGCGTCGACCTTCGGGTCATCGAGCACCCCGTCACGGATCATCAGCGAGGCCCCGCCCGGGTTCTTCTCCTCGCCCGGCTGGAAGATGAGCACCACCTGGCCGGCCAGATCGTCCTTGATGGTCTGCAGCGCCCTGGCGGTGGCCAGGAGGATCGCCGTGTGGACGTCATGGCCGCACGCGTGCATCACGCCGGGGCGCTGAGAGGCGAAGGGCAGGCCCGTCTCCTCCTGGATGGGCAGGGCGTCGATGTCCGCCCGCAGGGCCACCGTGGGCCCGGGCTGCGCGCCCCGTATGACCACCTGCAGGCCCGTCCCGCCGCCGAGGCCGGAGCGGAACGAGCAGCCCAGCTCCTGCAGCGCCGCCGCCAGGTACCGGTGCGTGTCATGCTCCTCGAAGGAGAGCTCCGGGTTCCGATGGAGGTCGCGCCGAACCTGCACCCCGTACGGGTGGACCGACCTCGCCAGCTCCCACACCTGATCCCTGCTCAACATTCTGGCTGGCACCCTCCCCACGCAGTCCTTGACTATGGGTACTACCCCGCACGGGCTGTGAATCCCTTCTTGTCGTGTCAGCTATCATGAGCTGCCCAGCCTCCGGGCGCAGGCCCCGCTCCCAGGCCACGTGCTGTCAGACAACTGCCCAGCCCCTGGGCGCACGCTCTGCCCCGGGCCGTTGGAGCACTCAGGCCATGTGCCCTGCCATATCGCAACTCGTGTGAACGTCATCCCACAGCCGCCGAAACCGCATCGGCACCTCTGCGTGACTGCCCCGCCGAACCGCCACCCCATCGGCACCCCGCGGAAGCCACTTCCCACGCGGCGCGAGGGCGGCCTGCCCCCCCACCAACTCACCGCCCCACTGTCTGTCACGCACAATAGCAAGGGAGGCACCCGTGCGGGTGCCTCCCACAACAGTCCACCGATCTACAGACTCACCCGGCCACGGCTCGCCCAGCGCATCAGAAGGTTCCCGATCAGTACCAGGATCAGGATCAGCACCGACAGCACGGCCGCAGACTGCGGAGAGGCGTACGAACTCAGGTGGTACAGGTGGTAGCCGGCCGGCGTCGCCTTGCTGCTGTACAGCAACACCGACATGGTCAGCTCGTAGAACGACGGCATGAACACCAGGAACCAGCCGCCGACGACCGAGGGGCCGACCAGCGGGATCGTCACGTCCTTGAACAGCCGCAGCCAGCTGGCGCCGCTCGACAGGGCAGCCTCCTCCAGCGAGGGATGCACCTGCTCCAGCGCGGCAGCGGCCTGTCGCACGGCGTAGGACAGGTGGCGCACGAAGTAGGCCACGACCAGGATCCAGAACGTGCCGTACAGGTTCAGCCCGAACTTGCCCGAGAAGGCCAGGATCAGGCCCAGGGCAAGGACGATGCCCGGCGTCGCATTGGTGAAGGTGGCGAGGAAGTCGGGGATGGTCCGGAACCGCATCCGGGTCTTCACCTTCAGGTAGGCGATGAGCAGGCCGACCAGCGTGCCGCCCGTCGCGGCGAGCACCGAGGAGTAGAGCGACGTCCGCAGCGTCCGCCAGGTGGCGTCGTCGGCCAGCACCGACCGCCAGACGTCCAGCGTCAGGTTGTCGAAGGCGAAGCCCCTGCCCATCGTCTTTACCAGGCTGGTCATCACCAGCGCCATGATCGGCAGGATGGCGAAGACGAAGCAGACGATGGCGAACACGGCAACCAGCGGCCACTTCCACGGACCCAGCTCCACCAGGGTGGGACGGGTCGACTTGCCGGCCAGGGTGAAGTACTCCCGCTTCGCCAGGTACCAGTTCGAGAACCAGAGCACGGCAATCGAGAGCATGAGCAGCACCACGGCCAGGGCGGTCGCCTCGTGCATCGCCTCAGTGGTGCCCACGTAGACGTAGCTGATAATCCGGGTGGTGACCACCTGAATTCGCGCCTGTCCGCCGATGATCGACGGGATGCCGAAGGCCGAGGCCACGGCGACGAAGACCAGCAGCGCACCGGCGGCGATGGCGGGGGCGGTCAGCGGGATGGTGATGTTCCGCAGGACCCGCAGCGGGCCGGCGCCGGAGATGCGGGCCGCCTCCTCCAGCGACGGGTCCATCTTCTCCAGGGCCCGGCTGATCGACAGGAAGGAGAACGGGAAGTAGAACAGCACCAGCACCCAGACCATGCCGTTCATCGAGTAGATGTTGATCGGCCCCTGCTCGAAGAAGGGGAACACCGCCCGGATCCACTGATTCAGGTAGCCGATCCGCGGGTTGGCGAGATACCCCCAGGCGAAAGCGCCGATGAAGGGCGGGATCATGTACGGCGTGATGATCAGCGTGCGGAAGACATTCTTGAAGGGCAGGTCGGTGCGGCCCACCAGCCAGGCCAGCGGGAACGAGATGGCGGTGCTGAACAGCATCGTCAGGCCCGACGCCTTCACCGTGTTCCACACGGCCATCAGGTTCGACTTGTTGACGTAGACCTCGCGGAAGTTGTCCAGGCTGAAGTGGCCGTCGACGATGAAGGCGTCGATGACCAGCAGTGCAATGGGGAAGATGCCGAAGACAAGGAGCACGGCCACCGCAAGGGCGATGGCCACGCTCTTTGCATCGAAGTTGAATCGCATACTACTTCGTCCCCATGATCTCGACGAACTTGTCCTTGACCTCGCCAGAGCGGGCGGCAAGATCCTCCCAGTTGACCTTCATGGCGCCCGGGGCGAACGAGGCCAGCGGCTGGGCGCCCTTCGGCGACTCGACGTCGGTGCGGACCGAGTGCATCCAGCCGGTCACGATGGCCTTCTGGCCCTCGGGCGACAGCCACCAGTCGACGACGGCCTTGGCGGCCTCGGCATTCTGCGTGGTCTTCAGGATGCCGATCGGCGAGGGAACGATGATCACGCCGTCCTCGGGATAGACGATGTCGACGGGCTCGCCGCGATCCTTGACCTTCAGCAGGTTCTCCTCGAGGATGACCGCGACCTTGAACTCGCCGGTGACGAGCTTGGTCTCGGTGGAGGAGTTGCCGCCGCCGATCACGGCGCCGTTGTCACGGAGCTGCTCGAAGTACTCCCAGCCGTACTTCTCAGACAGCGCGTAGGTGGAGACCAGCGCGGTGCCGGAGAGGGTCGGGTCGACGATGACAACCTGGTCCTTCCACTTCGGGTCGGTCAGTTCCCTGAAGGTCTTGGGGGCCTCCTCGGGCTTGACCAGGTTGGTGTTGTAACCGATGACGACGTTCGAGATCCGGACGCCGGTGTAGGCGTACCCCTCGGTGTCCTTATCCACGGCGACGGCATCGAAGTTCTCGGACTTGTAGGACATCAGCAGGTCACGGTTCTTCAAGTACACGTAGTAGGAGGGGTCGGCGACCATCAGGAGGTCGGCGCCGATCTTGCCAGCCTCGATCTCGGCGGCCATCTTGGCCGTCACCTGCTCGGTACCGCCCTGGAACCACTCAACCTTGAGGTTGGGGAACGCCTTCTCGAGTTCCGGCGACACGAGGTTGATGATGTCGGGGTAGATCGAGGTGTAGATCATGATGCTGCCCGACGGACCTGACGCCGTCTGGGTCTGACCGGAGGTGCTGCCGGAGCTCTGCCCGGAGGTCGCAGGCGGCGTGGTGGTGTTCGACCCGGAACTGGGATTCGAGCTGGAACCGGAGCTGCCGCCACAACCGGCGAGTGCAGTGGACAGAACCAGCAGAAGTGAAAGCACAACCGCGAACCGTTTCATGACTGATCCCCCTTGTGAGATGTGAAGATGGGACTAGAGCGGGAAGGCAAAGGCCTGCTGAACGTGGAGCACCACGGAGTCGCCCTCTGCGAACGACCCTTCCAAGGGGCTGCCGCTCACCCGGACCTCGCCCCCGCTCGTCTGAACGAAGTAGTCGATCTGGTCCCCGAGGTAGTAGCGGCGCTTCACCGTGCCGCGCACGGTGCCGACCCCGCTGCCCTCGCGCCGGATGAGGACGTGCTCCGGACGGATGGCGGCCAGCACCCGCTGGTGGTCGCCCTCGGGCAGGGTGACCTTGAGCAGCAGGTCGTCGCCCACCCGGATGGTGCCGTCGCGGTCGACGACGGTGGCTTCCAGGAAGTTGACCAGGCCCACGAAGTCGGCCACGAACTTGCTCTTCGGCCGGTCGTAGATCTCGGAGGGCGGGGCCTCCTGCTCGATGACGCCCTTGTTCATGACGATGATCCGGTCGGACATCGCCATGGCCTCCGCCTGGTCGTGCGTGACGTAGAGCACGGTGATGTTGAGGCGCCGCTGGATCTCCTTGATCTCAAACCGCATGGCCTCACGCAGCTTGGCGTCGAGGTTGGAGAGCGGCTCGTCCAGGAGCAGCATCTTCGGCTCGGCCACGATGGCGCGCGCCAGCGCCACGCGCTGCTGCTGACCGCCGGAGAGCTGGCTCGGCATGCGGTGCTCGAGCCCGTCCAGGTGGACGATGCTCAGGGCGCGCATCACCCGCTCCTGCACCTCCTGCTTGGGGACCCGGCGGATGCGGAGCGGATAGGCCACGTTCTCGAACACGTTCATGTGCGGCCACACGGCGTAGGACTGGAAGACCATGCCGATGTCCCGCTTCTCGGGCGGAACGTGCGTCGTCGTGCTGCTGACCAGCTTGTCACCGAGCCAGACCTCGCCCTCAGTGACCTTTTCAAAGCCGGCCAGGATGCGCAGCATCGTGGTCTTGCCGCACCCCGAGGGACCGAGCAAGGTCAGGAACTCGCCGTCAGCCACTGTGGCGGAAAATCCGGGGATCACCGTCACGTCGCCAAAACGTTTTACGACGTTGTTGAAGCGGATTTGTGCCATGATGCGCCCCCATTTGTGAGTTGAAGTCTAACGGCTGTCCATTTCTATTGGCTTCTGCAGGTCGTGTCTCCTGCCGTTACAGAACGAAATAGCTCGTTCAGCTTGTCACAATCTCCATAGCATTAAAGCCCTGCCTCCCAATGGACAGGTCCCCGCCTCCAGCCAGCCCTATTTCTCCTCCTCTTCCGCCGCCGCAGGCGACCCCTCGCAGGTTCGTCCACCCTGCGGTTCGCAGCGCCCTGGTTGCCCGGGGACGCGTTGCGCGAGGTCGCGAGCACGCCGTGCCGGGAGCAGCCGCGAGTACGGCGCAATGGGAGAAATTGTGCGCCGCGCACGAATGACGAAGCGAAACTGCAAGGTCGCCGGCACAACCGCTGCAACAACAAAGACCTGCCACAGGCGGGGCAGGTCTTTGTCAGCAGCCGGGCCTACTTCTTCTCCTCTTCCTTCTTGACGAACGAACCCTTGGCACCACACGCACACTTCTGCGGCTTGCAGCGCCCCTCGCGCTCGGCGCCGCACTGGGTGCAGACGAACACGGCCATCGTGCCACCTCCTCTGCAGTGGTGTCCGTAGCATAGTTTAGCACCGCTGGAGGATTTATGCGATGGTGTGAACAGACCAGGTGCGTCGGAAACACCCGGCCGCCCACCCGAGGAGGTGGTTCAGGCGTGCCCGCGGTGCCACTGGGTCGCAGGGGCGCACGGGTTCTCCCTACCCGGAACGGCCCTGCAGCCCCTCCATCAGCACCCGGGCCACCTCGGGCCGGGTGAACTCGGGCGGCGGGGCTTCGCCCCGGTAGAGCATCTCGCGCACCCGGGTGCCGGAGAGCGTGACCCGCTCCGCCGAACCGTGCGGGCAGGTCTTGGGCGACGCCATGCCGCCGCAGGCCCGGCAGTAGAAGGTGTGCTCGAAGCAGAGCACCGTGATGCCCAGTTCGGCGGGGTCGATGGCGTCGAAGATGCGCTGGGCGTCGTACGTGCCGTAGTAGCTGCCCACGCCGGCGTGGTCGCGGCCGACGATGAAGTGCGTACAGCCGTAGTTCTTCCGGCAGATGGCATGCCACACGGCCTCCCGGGGGCCGGCGTAGCGCATGGCCGCCGGGAAGACCGCCAGCAGCACCCGGTCGGCGGGGAAGTAACGGGCGAGGATCGTCTCGTAGGCCTTCATCCGCACGGCCGCGGGCACGTCGTCGGCCTTGGTCTCGCCCACCAGCGGGTGGAGGAGCAGCCCGTCGCAGATCTCGAGGGCGCACTTCTGGATGTACTCGTGGGCCCGGTGCACCGGGTTGCGGGTCTGGAAGCCGACCACCGTCCGCCAGCCGCGCTCGGCGAAGATCGCCCGGGTCTCGGCCGGGGTCAGGTGGTACGCGGGGAACTGCGGCGGGGGGCGGTCCACCAGCCAGACCTCCCCGCCCAGGTAGACCTCGCCCTGGTCCAGCAGCCGCCGGACGCCGGGGTGCGCCGGGTCGGTGGTGCCGTAGCAGCGCCGCGCCTCCTCCTCCCGGTCGCAGGCGAACCGCTCCGCCACCCGCATCAGGGCCAGGACCCTGCCGTCGGGCCCCTCCAGGGCGACCTCCCCGCCCTCGGCCAGGCTCTCCGCCTGGGCCCGGCTCACCGCCAGCGTCACCGGCAGCGCCCAGAGCAGGCCGCTTGCCAGCCGCATCTCGGCCACGACGCACCGGTAGTCGGCGCTGCCCATGAAGCCGGTGAGCGGCGAGAGGGCGCCGTCGCCGATCATCTCCAGGTCCGCCGCCTCCCGGGCGTCCAGCCGCACGCGCGGCAGCCTGAGGGCGCGCTCCAGGGCCTCGTCACGGGCCTCCCCCCGCAGCCAGCGGTCTACCAGCCGCCCGCCGTGGGGGGCGCCCGGGCCGGAGGCTGCGGCGGCGGTCGACCCCCGCGCCGGGGCGCCGTGGGTGTTCACTCCCTGCACACCTCGGCCCCCCTCTACGCGTGCAGCCCGCATTCGGTCTTCTGGAAGCCCGACCAGCGGCCGGCCCGCGGGTCCTCGCCCGGCCGGACCGCCCGGGTGCAGTGCGTGCAGCCGATCGACGGGTAGCCCTGGTCGTGCAGGGGGTTGTACGGCACGTTGTTCTCCAGGATGTACTTCCAGACGTCGGCGTCCTTCCAGGCGACGAGCGGGTTGATCTTCACCAGGCCGAACTTCCGGTCCCACTCGACGACCTGGGCGTTGGCCCGGGTCGGCGACTGCTCCCGGCGGATGCCGGTGATCCACGCCTTCAGCCCGCTCAGCACCTGCGTGAGGGGCTGTACCTTGCGGATGCTGCAGCAGGCATCGGGGTCGCGGCGCCAGAGTTCGTCGCCGTACTGCGCCGCCTGCTCCTCCGGGGTGAGCGACGGCAGCACCTGCCGGATCCGCAGCGGGTAGGCGGCCCGGACCGCCTCGATCGTCTGGTAGGTCTCCGGGAAGAGGAAGTTGGTGTCCAGGTAGAACAGCTGCGCCTCGGGCGCCAGTTTGCTGATCATGTCCACCAGGGCCACGTCCTCGGCTCCGAAGGAGCAGGCGAGGGCGATCTCGTCGTGCGCGAAGTGCTCGTAGGCCCAGCGGAGCGCCGCCACGGGTCCCTGCCCCTCCAGGGCGGCGCTCGCGGCGGCGAGCTCCTCCGGCGTCCAGCGCTTGTCAGCCATGGGGTGAGACTGCCTCCTTTGCGAGGTGTTCCACCCCACCGTATGCGGCGGCGGCGAATGGGTGCGGCGCCCGGCTTACCGTCCCTCGGCTGTGCGGCCCCCCGCCCGCCGACCCGGCAGAGCCCGGAGCAGGGCCGCGGCCGCAAGGGCACCGCCCACGATGACATAGACCCCGAACACGGACGGCAGGGCGGCCGCCGCGGGGAAGGCTGCGGCGATGAGCAGGCTGGAGCCGAGACTCTGGAAGGACAGGATGGTGGCCCGCTGCTCCGAAGGGATCGCCTGGTTGATGCGTGCGGAGAGCAGGGGGTAGACCAGGCCGTCGAGGCCCTCGTTGAGGGCGAGGACGGCCCCGCCGCCGGCCGTCCGTACGAGGCCGGCCAGCATGAGGAGCGCGGCCTGACCCAGGGGCCCCCACCGCAGCCAGCGGGCGGCGGCCGTCCCGGTGAGCCGTTCGGCGATCCAGCCGCCTGCGGCCCCGAGCAGCCTGCCGGCGCTGAAGACCACACCGGCCCCGAACATGCTCAGCCCCAGCGCAGGCAGGTAGACCTGACCGAACTGGCCGGACATGGACGCGACGGCCTCGTAGACCCACGCGAAGGCGATGAGCCCCAGGAGGCCCGGCCGGCGGCGCAGGCAGACCAGGGCCGCACGGGTGTGAGACCAGGGGCTGGCCGGGCGCTCCGCCGCAGCGGCGGGCCGGGAAGGCTCCGCCATCGTCCAGACCACGGCGGCGGCCAGGAGGGAGGCCGCGCCGTGCGCCCAGAACGGCGCGACGGGGTGGCGCTCGTACAGCCACCCGGCGATGACCGGCGCCGCGGCCAGGGTGATCATCTGCAGGGCGGACGCCCGGGCCATGGCACGGCGGGCGAAGTCCTCGCCACCCAGCGCCTCCGCCGTCTCGTAGAGCAGGGCGGTGTCGGCGCCCGAGATGAAGGTCAGGCTGAGGCCCGTGAGGCCCAGCATCAGGCAGGCCGTCAGGGTGTCGGAGATCAGCGCGTAACCGAAGAACGAGGCTGCGCCGAGCACGAGGCCGATGAGCATCGAGCGCCGCCGGCCCAGCAGGTCGGCCACGACGCCGGTGGGCACCTCGCCCATCAAGATGGCCAGGTGGAACGCAGACTCGGCCCAGCCCGGGTTGCCGCCCCGGGAGGTCACGAAGACGAACCAGGTGGTCCAGGTGAACGTCAGGCCCGAAAGAACGGTGTATACGTAGTAACGCTGCAGGTTGCGCCGCATGAAGCTTCTCCTTCCCGAATAGTGCACGCGAAAAAGGCGTCACCGGACTCGCCGGTGACGCCTTCCCGTGCCTCCGGAGAAGGGTGCATCCGGCTGAGCCCGACCCAGAAAAGGGCATAGTCCCCCCTGGGACGGCGCTCAGCAGCTGCCCTTGAAGCTCAGGACAAAGGCGCGGGCGAAGCCGCTGCGGTTGTGGATGGTCAGCATCGGCCTCGCCCTCCCTTCAGTCGCAGTCAATCACGAGCCGAATATTACCACATGATGTGCGGCCCGTCAACGCGATCCGGGCCGAGACGGGCGCACGCGGTGGGGGATCCGTCGGCGCTCCGCGGGTGATCCGTGGACTCTCGCCAGGGTGCCCCCCCAACGGCTGGCCGGTCCGGGCTCGGGCGCTAGACCGTGAGGTCCGCCCAGAGGGCGCTGGAGAGGTAGCGCTCGCCGGTGTCGGGCAGCACGACCACGATGGTCTTGCCGGCGTTCTCGGGCCGGCGGGCCACCTGCAGCGCCGCGTAGGCCGCCGCACCGGAGGAGATGCCGCAGAGGATGCCCTCCTCCCGGGCGAGGCGTCGGGCCGTGGCGATGGCGTCCTCGCTGCTGACGGTGATGACCTCGTCGACGACGTCGGTGTGCAGGTTCTCCGGGATGAAGCCGGCGCCGATGCCCTGGATCTTGTGCGGGCCGGGCTTGCCGCCCGAGATCACGGGAGACTCGGCGGGCTCCACGGCCACGACCTTGAAGCCGGGCTTGCGGGGCTTGATCACCTCGCCGACGCCGGTCACGGTGCCGCCGGTGCCCACGCCGCCGACGAAGATGTCGACCTGGCCGTCGGTGTCCTCCCAGATCTCCTCGGCGGTGGTCCGGCGGTGGATCTCGGGGTTGGCCGGGTTCTCGAACTGCTGGGGCATCCAGGCGCCGGGCGTGTTGGCGACGATCTCCTTCGCCTTGGCGATGGCGCCCTTCATGCCCTCGGCGCCGGGGGTCAGCACCAGCTCCGCCCCGTAGGCCTTCAGGAGCTTGCGCCGCTCGAGCGACATGGTGTCGGGCATGGTCAGGATGCAGCGGTACCCGCGCGCCGCCGCCACGAAGGCCAGGGCGATGCCGGTGTTGCCGCTGGTCGGCTCGACGATCACCGTGCCGGGCTTGAGGATCCCCTTCTCCTCGGCGTCCTTGATCATGGCATAGCCGATCCGGTCCTTCACCGAACCGGCGGGGTTGAACGACTCCACCTTCGCCAGCACCGTGGCCGCTGCGCCCTCGGTCACCCTCTGGAGCCGGACCAGCGGCGTGCGGCCGATGGTGTCGGCGATGCTCTCGTAGATACGGGCCATCCTGCATCCTCCCTATTTCCGTGTTCACATATCGGAGATATGTGGATTACGTTATCCCCATTATAGCATGCCAATCCACGCTGTCTAGGAGCATCTGGCGAGGTCGCAGGAAAATTCACCGGGATGCTGGGAGGCGACGCCCTGCAAGCGGACCGGAGCCGAAGCAGTGGCGGAGTGCACCGGTTTCCGGCGCACCCGGAAGGGCGCCCGGGCGGGCGGCTCGAGCAACCGGCCGACGGCGGTGCGCACCCTCCCCGGCGGGAGCAACCGTCGCGGGCGAGGGCCCGGAAAATAAGATCGGAGACGGCCTGCACCGTCTCCGAAGGACCTTCGTTTCTACCGACCTGCACAGAGCGGGCATTCAGCCCGGCGTGCAACGCCCGACTCCCGGAACCGGGCCTCCCAGCCGTCGTAGCGGAGCAGCCGGCCCGTGAGCGGCGTGCCGATGCCCAGGATCAGCTTCAGCGCCTCGGTCGCCGCCGCGGTGCCGATCACGCCGCCTGCGGCAGCCACCACGCGGCCGTCGCCGCCGGTGCCACCGGCCTCCGGGACCAGCCCCGCCTCAGCCGCGCGGTCCGCCCCGATGCAGCCCAGGCACGGCTCGCCGGGACGGTAGGCAAAGAGGGCGCCTGACGCGCCGCGCGCACCGGCGAATACCACCGCCGCGCCGCTTGCGATCGCCGCGGCCTGCACGGCGTCCCAGTCACCGGTCGTCGCCACCACCACCTGGTGACCCGCCACGAGCGCCGGGAGGGCATCGGGGTCGGCGACGGCCTTCACCTCGGCATCCGGGTTGATGGCCTCGAGCTTGGCCCGGCCCGATTCCGCCCGGTTCTGTCCGATGCGGGCGAGCGTGTGGGCGATGGCGCCGGAGAGGTCCGCAGCGGCCAGCTCCGCCGGGTCCCAGAGGGTGATCCGCCCGACGCCGGCCGCGGCCAGGTACATGCCGGCCGCAGAACCGGCGGCACCCTGGCCGGCCACCAGGACGGAGGCCGCCTTGATGCGCTTCTGGCCGCGCCCGCCGACCTCGGGCAGGATGATGTGCCGGCTGTAGCGCAGGATCTCCTGCTCGGTCAGGCTCATCTGCCCACCCCCCCGCAGAACTGCTCGTAGTCGATCAACTGGTGAATGGTGGGGTGGTCGCCGCAGACCGGGCAGTCCGGGTTGCGCCGCAACTGCACCTCGGCCACGTCCATGTCGAGGGCGCTGTAGACCAGCAGCCGGCCCACCAGGGCAGCACCGCGGCCGGAAAGCACCTTCAGCGCCTCCATGGCCATCAGGCTGCCGACGAAGCCCGGCAGGACGCCGATCACGCCGGCCTCGGCGCACGAGGGCACCGACCCGGGGGGCGGCGGCGTGGGGTAGATACACCGGTAGCAGGGTCCCTGTCCGGGGATGAAGGTGGTCACCTGGCCGTCAAACCGGAAGATGGAGCCGTGGATCTGCGGACGCCCGGCCAGCACGCAGGCGTCGTTGACCAGGTAGCGGGTGGCGAAGTTGTCGGAGCAGTCGAGGATCAGGTCGTACTGGGCGAAGAGTTCCAGGGCGTTGTCGCTGGTTAGGCTGACCGGGTGGAGGTCGACGTGGGTCTCGGGGCGGAGCGCCGAGATCTTCGCCATGCCGCTCTCCACCTTGAGCCGGCCCACGTCGGCCGCGTCGTGCAGGACCTGCCGCTGCAGGTTGGACAGGTCGACGCGGTCCATATCACAGAGGCCGATGCGGCCCACCCCGGCCGCCGCCAGCTCGTACGCCACGGGCGACCCGAGGCCGCCGCAGCCGACCACCAGCACCGAGGACGCAGCCAGCCTGGCCTGCTCAGCGGGTGTAAAGCGTGCTTCCATCTGTGCATAACCCCTTCGAATGCCACCATCACCGCCGGTAGGCATCAGCGCGTTCCCCGTCAAGTTTATCACCTGATGGGGTAAACCTCCAGCCCAACCTAGATGGTGAGCCACCGGTCCAGCCCCGGGGCGAAGCGGTACATGAGGCTGCGCAGGCGGTACCGCAGGAAGAACAGCCGCCGCTTCCACGCCTCTCGGCGGCGGGTCCGGAGGAGTTCCTCCGCCTCGGCCCTGTGCAGCGCGTTGTGCGGGTGGTAACCGGTGACGCGCTGCCGCGCCACCAGGAGGAGGTTTTCCGGATGAAGGTGCACTGGCATTCACCTCCGATGTCAGTCTGCCGCCAGGCCGCAGTGCAACGGTCCGGGCGGGCCAGGCTGGCGCAGCTGCGCCAGCACGAGCGAAAAAAGCGGACCACGGGCGCGGTCTGCCCATGGTCCTCCCCATATGAAAGGGCCACAGGCAGCCGCTCGCTGACCTGTGGCCGTAAGCTGCAGCGCGGCGTGGCTACGCCGGTCTGACGGCAACAGGTCGCGAGATGACCGTACCAGCGAACTGAAGCACGTGGGCCACAGTCAGCGCATGGACCTTGGCGATCCGTACCATCTCGGCGACCTCCTTTCGGTGTACTTCAGGACTCGCGAGTCCCGGCAGATGTGAGTATAGCCAGCGGGAACCTGTTCAGTCAACGCGGAAGTGCGGAAAGAACCAGATGACTTATTCTCTACCGGCCGGGCAGCGTGACCCCGCCCAGGCTCCCGCCGTAGAGCGAGTTGGGCACCGGACCGACGATCACCGTGTCGGAGAGCGGCAGCTCCTGCACCAGGGGGACCTCCTGGGTCGTCAGCGGCAGGATGATCCGCATGGTGGCCGCGGCCTCCAGCCAGACCCGGTGCCGGGTCTGGTTGATTCCCTCACCCCGGAACTCCTGCTGTACCGTGATCGCCACGGAGCCCACCGGGACCAGCTGCACCGAGAGGCGGGGCCCCAGGTTGGAGAGCAGCGCGGAGCCGGTGAGGGCGCCCAGCGGCAGCCGGACGGGCGTCTCGGCCAGGCGGGCCAGTTCCTCCTGCACCGCCACGGCGGCCTCGCTGGCGACGCGGTTGATCAGGGGCGTGTTGATGTGGTAGGCGGCGATGCGTCCGTCGGCGTCCTTCTCGTACTCCACGACCTGGGCGCCGGCCAGGGAGCGGCTCACCTGTCCCGCCACCACCCGGTTCACGGCCGCCGCCCCGAGCCGCTTCGCCTCCACCTCGGCCACCGCCTTCAGCGGCTGGAGGAGGATCAGGTCGCCGATGCGGACGAGCAGGTAGAGCACGGCGGCCGAGAGGATGAGGTTGCGCACCCAGACCCGGCGGAACCGCAGCCGCCGCCAGATCCGCCCGATCCCCCTCGCCGGGCGCAGCCGGAACCGCGCCGGGCCCCGCCGCAGTGGGCGTCCCGTGCGTATGCGGCCGAAGCGGGACATCGCCTCTCCCCCTCTTGCACACCGCCTGTCTCCTGACATAGCCAGCCTATGCCCGGCGTCCTGGCGCACATGCCTGGGGGGGCGTAGCACGCCGCTGTCCCCGATCACCGCCCTACGATAGCATGGTTCGCCACGGAACTTCGCAGGCCGGGGCGGACTGCCCCGGCCTGCCAAGTGCGATCACGACGGAAGCTGGCCGACCAGCGTCTGCGTCGGGTAGGCCAGCCGGATTCCCTCCTCCTCGAACCGGCGGAGAATCTCCAGGTAGATCTCCTGCCGGGTTTCCATGAACGGATACCACCCGTACGGCTCCACCCAGTAGGCCACATCGAACTCGTAGGCGTAGGTGCCGAAGCCGATCAGGCAGGCCCAGTCGAACCGGGTGCGGGGGTGCCGGTCCACGACCTCCTTGATGATGGCCGGGATCCGCTCCAGCTTCTCCCGGGGCGTCTGGTAGACGACCCGGATCGTAAAGCGGACCATCCGCTTCTGCATCTGCCGCAGGTTCTGGATGCGGGCCCCCACGACGTCGGTGTTGGCGAGGATCAGCTCCTCGCCGGTGAGTGCACGCAGGCGGGTGGTCTTGAGCCCCACGTGCTCCACCGTGCCCATCATGCCGTTTTCCAGGATGATGAAGTCCCCCACCAGGAACGGCTGGTCCAACATGATGGAGAGCGAGGCGAACAGGTCCCCGAGCACGTTCTGCACGGAGAGGGCGACGGCCACGCCGCCGATGCCGAGGCCGGCCAGCAGCGCGTCGATCTCGACGCCCATGTTCTGCAGGGTCAGGAGCAGCAGGCAGGAGATGAGGATCAGCCGACCCAGGAAGCCCACCGCGCCGGCCATCGTCTTCCGGGTCTGGTCCGAGCCGTTGCGGGTGCGGATGTAGTGGACCACCCAGTAGCTGATCAGCCGGTTGCCCCAGATGCCGAGCTGGATCGCCAGTGCGATGACCAGCAGGTTGCGCAGCAGGCCGAGGGTGGTCGGAGGCAGGACCAGCGCCCGGGAGCCCGCGTAGACGGCCAGATAGAGCTTGAACCAGACAGCGGTCCGGCTGAGCACGTCGGTGATGGCGTCGTCCAGCTGCGTGCTCGTCTGGGCCGCAATGCGCGCCAGGCGGCCGACGACGACGCGGATGAGGAAGGCGAGGACCAGGTAGGTGCCCGCCGCCACCGCCAGTGCGAGCAGCCAGTCTTGCAGGGAGTTGCCGTAGAAATACCAGGACAGCACGGTACCACCTCGGTTTTCGGGATATACATCGACAACCCAGACGCAGCCCACGGGTTGCAGGTTCAGGGAACTTCGCTCCCCCGAACTGTCATCCCTGCCGCCAACCCCGTCGACCAGCCGGTGCGCGGAAGGCCTGGACCCGTCGTCGGCGGCGACTCTCACAAGAGTTGGGCGATCGCAGGGCGCACGGCTGTAGGGTCACAGGCGACGGCTGGAGGCCTGCTCCGGCGCGGGCTGGCTCGTGTCAAGGGACCGTTGGCGTTCTGTGGAGTGCACCTGCGCAAGAAGCAGGCGGCCGCGCCGCCTGCTTCTTCCACTTGCGCTGCGTCAGCACGAACCGCAGCCCTGGACGTGCTGGCGATGCACCCAGCGCTGCCGCATGTCGCAGCACGAGCCTGCGACCATCATCCATGCGCCCTCCGCGCTACCCCAGCACGACCCGGCCGTACTTGCGCTTGCCCGCCTTCAGCACCTGGCCGCTGGTCAGCGTCAGCTCGGCCCGGGGGTCGGTGATCTTCTCACCGTCCACCGTGAACCCGCCCTGCTCGATCAGGCGCCGGGCCTCGCTCACCGACGGGGCCAGTCCCGTGCTGGCCAGCAGCCGGGCGGCCTGGATCGGCAGGTCGGCGGTGCGCACGACCACGTCGGGGATGTCGTCGGGCACCTCGCCCCGGGAGAACTGAGCGACCCAGCGCTCCTCGGCGCGGCGGGCCTCCTCCTCCGTGCCGCCGTACGTGGTGATGATCGCCCGGCCCAGCTGCTTCTTGAAGTTCATCGGGTTCTCGCCGGCATCCATCGCCGCCTTGATGCGGTCGATCTCCTCCTGCGGAACGTCCGTGAAGTACGTGAAGTACGTGAGGATCAGCTTGTCCGGGATCGACATCGTCCGGCCGAACATCTCGTCAGGCGAGTGGTCGAGCCCGATGTAGTTGCCCAGGGACTTGGACATCTTCTCCGTGCCGTCCAGCCCCTCCACGATGGGCGTCATCAGGCAGACCTGCGGCTCCTGGCCGGCGTTGCGCTGCAGGTCGCGCCCCGTGAGCAGGTTGAACTTCTGGTCGGTGCCGCCCAGCTCGACGTCGGCCTGGACGGCCACCGAGTCCGTGCCCTGCATCAACGGGTAGAAGAACTCGTGAATGTAAATCGGCCGACCTTCCTCGTAACGTTTCTTGAAGTCTTCTCGTTCTAGCATGCGAGCGACGGTGGACTGGGCCGCCAGCCGGGTGACGTCCGCGAAGGTCATCGGCGCCAGCCACTCGCTGTTGCGCCGGATCTCCAGCCTGCTGACGTCCAGCACCCGGGCGGCCTGCTCCAGGTAGCGCTGTGCGTTCTCCGTCGTCTGCTCGTGCGTGAGCTGGGGGCGCGCCTCGTTCCGGCCGGTGGGGTCGCCGACCATCGCCGTGTAGTCGCCGATGATCAGCACGCCCGTGTGGCCGCACTCGACGAAGTCCCGCAGCTTGCGCAGCGGCACCGTGTGGCCCAGCGTCAGGTCCTTGCCGGTGGGGTCGATGCCCAGCTTCACCCGGAGCGGCCTGCCCGTCTTCGCCGACCGCTCCAGCTTCTGCCGGAGTTCCTCCTCGCTGACCACGTCAACCACGCCGCGCATCAGGATCCTCAGTTGCTCGTCCACGCTCATGAAACCCATCGCGATCCGTCCTTCCCTCCCGGCGCAGGACCGAAAGCAAAGCGCCCTGCCCGGTCGTCTCAGCCCAGGGACGACGTGTGCCTGCACGCCGCGGTACCACCCTGGTTGACCCCCGGGGAGGGAGCCCACTCGTCGTTCCGGTAACGGGGAACCTCCGGCCCGGCCTATCCATCTAACCAGAGGAGCGCCTGGCCGGCGCGACCTGGCCGACGGACTCGGCGGGCGGCTCCGGAGTGTACTTCAGCGCCGTACCCCGGGGCTTCGCACCAGCCAGCCCCTCTCTGGTGGCGGCTCCGACGCCTACTTCTCTCCGTCCTCGCCGATTTGGTCCAAATTCTAGCATAATCCTTCCAGCCGTGCAATTCCGGGGCCCCACAAGGAGTCTCGCCCAACAGGGCGAATTCCTTTCATTCTGTTGGAGGTGTTTCACTTGCCGAATACCCGACGGCCTGACGGTTCGCCTCCGAAGCGACCGGCCGCACAGAAGCGAAGGCGGGGACGCCGCTGGCTCCTCTGGGCCTTCCTCCTCTTCCTGGGCGTGCTGATCGGCGGCGCCGGTCTGGCTGGCGCATACGTCTACCAGGCGTACCAGGACCTGCCCACCTTCCAAGCATTCGACCCATCGCTCACCTCGATCATCTACGACCGCTACGGCAACAAGGTCTACGAACTGGCCGCAGAGGAGAACCGGGTGCTGGTCGACCTGGAGGACATCCCCGAGGACGTCCGCAACGCGGTCATCGCCGTGGAGGACCGCCGGTTCAAGGAACACTTCGGGGTCGACCCCATCCGGTTGGCCGGCGCTGTATGGTCTGACGTGAAGTACTTCCTGGGCGTGCCCGGGTCCCAGCTGGAGGGCGGCTCCACCATCACGATGCAGCTGGCCCGCAACGCCTTCCTCACCCTCGACCAGACCATGAAGCGCAAGGTCCAGGAGATTATGATCGCCATCAACCTGGAGCGGCGGTACACCAAGGACGAGATCCTGGAGCAGTACCTGAACACCGTCGCGTGGGGCGGTCAGGCGTACGGCATCGAGGCCGCCGCCCAGATGTACTTCTCCAAGCACGCCAGTGAGCTCACCCTCTCAGAGGGGGCGCTGCTGGCCGGAATCCTGAAGGGCCCTTCCGAGTACAGCCCCTTCGACAACCTGGAGGGGGCGCTTGAGCGGCGGGAGATCGTGCTCGATCTCATGGTCGAGCAGGGCTATCTGGACGCCGCCGAGGCGGAGCGGCTCAAGAAGGAGGTCCCGGTGATCAAGCGGGCGGAGATCACGCCCACCACCGTCACCTTTACCGGCGACTGGTACGTGGACCACGTCATCACCATCCTGACCGACCCGGACGAGGCGGCCAGGTACAACCTCCCCCCCTTCACCGCCGACGACCTCTACCAGAAGGGCCTGCGCATCTACACGGCGCTGGACCGCGAGAAGCAGCGCATCGCCGAGGAGAAGCTGAAGGAGATCATGCCCGCGGCCACGGTGGAGTTCAGCGGCAGCGAGGACACCGAAGTGCCCGAGGCCGCGGTGGTGGTCATGGACCACACCACCGGCGAGGTCCTGGCCCTGGTGGGCGGCATGAACCACGACCGGATGCTGGGCTTCAACCGGGCCACGCAGGCCCGGCGTGACCCGGGCTCAACGATCAAGCCGATCGTGGCCTACCTGCCGGCCATCGACCTGCTCGGCTGGGGCCCGGCGACGATCATCGACGACTCGCCGCCCCGCCTCAACGAGGACGGCACCAACGTCTGGCCCGAGAACTACGAGTTCAACTACCAGGGTCTCAAGACCATGCGCTATGTGGTGGAGCAGTCGCGTAACGCCGCCGCCGTGCGCACCCTGGAGGCCGTCACCCCCACCCGGGGCGTCGAGTACGGCCGCAGGCTGGGCCTTCCCCTGGTCACCCGTGAGGAGAACCCCGTCATCAACGACGAGAACCTCTCCCTGACCCTGGGCGGCCTCAGCCAGGGCGTCACGCCCCTCGAGATGACCGCCGCGTTCGGCGTGCTGGGCAGCCTGGGGCAGAAGACCGACCCCGTGGTGATCACCCGCATCGAGAACAAGTACGGCGAGGTCATCTGGGAGGCCAGGCCCAAGGTGGAGCAGGTGGTCGACCGGACGTCCGCGTGGCTGATGGTCGACGTCCTGCGGGGCGCCATCAAGAACGGCACGCCCGCCTACGAGACCAAGGGCTGGCACGGCTGGCCCGCTGCCGGCAAGACCGGCACCACCGAGGAGTGGCACGACGCCTGGTTCATCGGCTTCACGCCGGAGATCGTGGTCGGGGTCTGGACGGGCTACGACAACAACGAGGGGCGCAAGCGGCTGCCCCACGGCGGACAGGGCTGGAAGAACTGGACGGGTGCCGGCCCGCCCACCCGGATCTGGACCGCGATCATGGACGAGTACTACACCGAGGCCCCGCCCGACTGGGAGCGGCCGCGGAACGTGGTGCAGGCACAGTACTGCGGGGTGACGGGCAACCAGCCCAGCGAGTTCTGCCCGCCCGAGGAGATCAAGACCGACTGGTTCCGCCAGGGCAACGAGCCCAAGCCGGAGACCTGGTACCAGCAGGTGACGGTGGTCCGGGAGCCCTTCCTCACGCTGAAGGACGGCACGGTGGTCGAGCGCTACGTGCTGTGGCAGCAGGGGTGCGCCGGCACCCCCGAGACGCTCAACCTGATCAAGCGGCCCACGACGTGGGTGAAGCACCCGAAGGATCCCAACAACATCTGGCGCTACTGGCCGCAGGACTGGTGGAAGGAAGTGCCCACCGACAAGTGCACGCCGGTGACGGGCGGCGGACAGCTGCCGGGCGGGACCAACCGGCCGGGCACCGGCGGCCAGAACGGCGGCAGCACCGGGAGCACCGGTGCCACCACCCCCGGCAGCAGCACGGGAACCGGGAACCAGACCGGCGACACCGGGAACACGGGCACCGGCCGCCAGAACCGGGGCGGCACCGGTACGACCGTCCCCGGCGGCAGCAACCAGGACAGCAGCCCCGGGAGCGGTGGCACCGGCGCAGGCAACACGACACGACCGTAACAGCACGACTGAGGGGGAACTGGAGCGCATCCAGTTCCCCCTCTTGTAAGTCTTTGTGCGGACTTGCGCCCCCGGCCCTACCAGGTGCGCGTCACGACCCAGCGGCCGCCCTCAGACTTGACCATGAGCTGGGCTCCCACCGCAACGCCGTCCGGCCTGTACCCGCCCAGCAGGGCGACGAAGTACCGCGGTTCATCCCCGGGCTCCACCGTGACGAGCGTGGCGACTTCCGGCTGCACCAGGTTCCCGATCAGTGCGATCGCATCGTCGGCGGTGATCTCCGCATTCCAGGACAGCAGCGACTCGACAGCCGCCCTGTCGCCATTCACCGCGGCCGCGACGAACCGGTCGGCCGCCTTCCTGGCCTGGGCCGAGTCGGACCAGTATCTGCCGTAGATCGAGGCCCCAAGCCCGAGGATGACCGCCAGCCCGAAAACCGCCAGGAGATACTGTTTCCGTGACATTGTCACGGACGGATCACCTCCCCCTGCAGGGCCGTCTCGCCGACAGAGCGACCGGGTCGTCGCCCCGGGGACACGGCCCCGGCTGGCCCCCCGCAGCGGGCAACCGGTCGTGCACGCGCCCCTCCGGAGACGGCCGAAGCATCACACGCTGCACTGTGAGTGTACCACGGACCCGAAATTTCTGGCAACCGCGTCAGTGGCCCTCGCACAGCAGGGTTCGCCGTCGCGCTGGACGAAACTACTGTTCGGGTGATCTCCATGCAAGTGCGCGACCCCGTTCATGGCGATATCTTCCTGACCGAGACTGAGGTCCAGGTGCTCGACACCCGGGAGATGCAGCGGCTCCGGTCGATCAAGCAGCTGGGTGCGGCCCACCTGGTCTTCCCCGGGTGCGTCCACACCCGGTTCGACCACAGCCTCGGGGCGCTGCACATGGCCCACCGCCTGATGGAGGCGCTCCGGCTGCAGGGCTGTGCGATCGACCCCGAGGAGGCGCAGCTCGTGCGCCTGGCGATGCTGGTGCACGACGTGACCCACATCCCCTACGGCCACACCTTCGAGGACGAGCGGCAGATCTTCCCCAGGCACGATGCCGGCCCCCGGCTGGACTACTTCCTCGGCATCCACAGCGAGCTGGGCCGCACCCTGGCCGCCGCCGGCTACCTGGACGGGGTGAGGGCGATCCTGTCCGGCCGCCCTCCCGCGCCGTGGATGGGCCAGATCGTCTCCTCCACCGTCGACGCCGACCTGCTGGACTACCTGCGGCGTGACTCCTTCTTCGCGGGCCTGCGCATGAACTACGATGACCGGGTCCTCTCCTACTTCGTGAAGGAGGACGGCCGGCTGCTGATCAACATGGTGAAGCGCGGGCTGGACCGGCCCGACGCCCGGACCGAGATCATCCACCTGCTGCGGATGCGCTACGTCCTGACCGAGCGCCTCTACCTCCACCACGCCAAGATCGCCGCCGGGGCGATGATCTCGAAGACCGTTGAACTCCACGCCAGGCACACCGGCCTCAGGGAGGAGGCGCTCTACGGCCTCGGCGACCAGACCTTCCTGGACCTCATGGCCCGGCTGCCCGGGCCGGGCGTCATCCAGGAGCTGGTGGACGGCGTGACCAACCGCCGGCTGTACAAGCGCGCCTACGTGCTCTCAGGTGACACGCTGGGCGAGGAGCGGGACGGCTTCATCGCCCGCTACGGCGGCCAGTCTGAGGCCCGGGAGGAGCTGGAGACGCAGATCGCGCAGAAAGCCCGGCTGAAGCCGGGGCAGGTGATCGTCTACTGCCCGAAGGCGAGCTTCTTCAAGGAAGTCCAGGTGCCCGTCCGCTCCCGCCACGGCGTCGGCCCGCTGCTCGAACTGGACCGCTCCGGCGAGGTGGCCGCCATGGCCCGGCAGTACGAGGGGCTCTGGCGGACGTACGTCTTTTGCCCGGCGGAGAAGGTGGACGCCGTGCGCCGGGCGTGCGAGAAGCTGTTTGGGTATGAGAGCGAGTACAAGTAGGGAGCGTCGGGCGATGGGCTTCCCCCGGCTTTTCAATGCCTGTCTCAGCCCGTGCGGGGAATGGCCTCGTGCAGCTTTAGACCGGGTTGGAGGTGGCACTGGCCTGGACCGTGCCGGAGCAATCCTGCGGCCCAGGCCGTCCGACAGATCGTACGACCATCCAAGGGGGTCTGCGGCGTGGGTGTCCAAGATGTGTCGAGTGGTGATGGCGGTGCGGGCAACCGCACTGGTGGTGTGGGCAACCGCCCTTTGAGAAGGGTCGACGTGGCGTACATCCTCATCTTCGACCCTGCTGCGCAGCGGATCCTGATGGTTCGGAACGACCACGGCTCGTGGACACTCCCCGGCGGCATGCGCGAACCGGGCGAGACCCTGCAGGAGACCGCACGGCGCGAGGCCAGGGAGGAGACCGGGCTGGAGGTGCGCGTCGGTCCGGTGGTGCACGTCGCCGAGCGCATCTGGCACGAGCACACGCTCTTTGTGACGTTCCGGGCCAATGTCGTGGGCGGCACGCTGGGGGCGGGGCTGCTGGGCGACGTCCGGGAAGTGGCCTGGAAGGGCGTCGAGGAGGCGCAGGAGTTGATGCCTTACTACGAGGACCTGCAGAGCCTCCTGACCGCCTCGGCGAACTATCAGTGCCATAGAGACACGTAGGGCCGCTCGACGCGAATCAGCACACCAAGTGGAATCGTCCGGGGTGCACAGGCGCCCCGGACGATCTCATCGTGCGCAGCCATGAAGAGAGACGGCGTAGCCTGATGGGGTAATCGGCATGGCGGCGGCCAGCCTCGCATGCATGGCGCTGACGCCAACATGGCTGGATTGATACATCTCAAGCACACCCCGGTCGACTCTCCCAAAGGTTGACACGGGGCAGGGCGCACCGCCGTAGGCACGCCGACGATGGCCGGACGCCTGCTCCTGGGCGGGCTGGCTCGTGTCAACCTCACTCACTCCTGCAGCTTCGCCACGGTCACCCCGTCGCCGCCCTCGCCGATGCCGCCGAGCCGGTGGGAGACCACCCGGCGGTCGGTCCGGAGCATCTCGGTGACGGCCTTGCGCAGGGCGCCGGTGCCCTTCCCGTGGATGATCCGCACCTGCGGGAGCCCCGCCAGCACGGCGTCGTCCAGGAACTTGTCGACCTTCTCCAGCGCCTCGTCCACCATCAGCCCGCGCAGGTCCACCTCGGTGGACATCTCCTGCGCCTTGGCGGCGGCCAGCCCCTTGCCGCGGGTCCGCATGCCCGCCGCGCCACGGGCCCTGGCGTCGGGCTGCTCCTCCTCCGCCCGCTCCAGGTCCTGCACCGAGACCGTCATCTTGATGATGCCGGCCTGCACCAGCAGGTTGCCCTGGGCGTCGGGCTCGGTCAGCACGTAGCCGCGGGTGTCCAGCGAGACGATGCGCACGGCGTCGCCCGGCTTGAGCCCGCGGGGGGCCTCGCCCCGGCGCTGGGCCCGGCGCTCCTCCTCGGTGGGTTCCACGGACTGGCGGGCCCGGGAGAGCCGCTCGCGGGCGGACTGGATGGTCCGCATCCGCTCGGCCTCCCGCTGCTCCCGCAGGGCCTGCTTCAGCTCGGCGATCACCGCCTCGGCCTCGCGCCGGGCAGTGGCCAGGATCTGCTGCGCCTGGGCGCGGGCCTTCTCCACCGTCTCGGCGGCCTTCTGCCTGGCGTCGCCGTAGCGCCGCTCGTACTCCTCCCGCATGCGCTGAGCCTCCGCCCGCAGGCGGTTGGCCTCGGCCCGCTCCTTCTCCAGCTCGGCCCGGGTGGCGTGGATGCCCTGGATCAGGTCCTCCACCCGCTCCTGGTCCCGGGTGAGGAAGCTGCGGGCCCGGTCGACGATGTGGGGCGACAGCCCCAGCCGCCGGGAAATCTCAAACGCGTTGGACGACCCCGGCACGCCGATCAGCAGCCTGTAGGTGGGCTGCAGCGTCTCCACGTCGAACTCCACCGAGGCGTTCTCCACCCGGCTGCGGGTGTAGGCGTAGGTCTTCAGCTCCGAGTAGTGGGTGGTGGCCACCGTCTTGGCGCCCCGGGCGTGCAGGTGCTCCAGGATCGACATCGCGAGCGCCGCGCCCTCCGTGGGATCGGTGCCGGCCCCGAGCTCGTCCATCAGGACCAGGGCGGGCCCCTCGAGCGCATTGAGGATGCGGATGATGTTGGTCATGTGCCCCGAGAAGGTGGAGAGCGACTGCTCGATGGACTGCTCGTCGCCCACGTCGACGAAGACCTGCTGGAAGATGCCCACCCGGGTGCCGTAGCCCGCCGGCAGGTGCAGGCCGGCCTGGGCCATGAGGACGAACAGCCCCATGGTCTTCAGCGCCACCGTCTTGCCGCCCGTGTTGGGACCGGTGATCACCAGCGTGTCGAAGGTGATGCCGATGTGGACGTCGATGGGCACCGCCTTGCCCTGGAGCAGCGGGTGGCGCCCCTTGCGGATCTCCAGCAGGGGCTCACGGGCCAGCTCGGGCTCGATGCAGTCCAGGTCCAGCGACAGCTTGCCCTTGGCCGAGGCAAAGTCGATCTGGGCCACGGCCTGCAGGGTGTCGAGCAGGCTGTCCGACTCGTCGGCGACCAGGCTCGAGAGACGGGTCAGGATCCGCTGGACCTCCTCCCGCTCCTTCAGGGCCAGCTCCTTCAGTTCGTTGTTCATTTCCACCACGGCCAGCGGCTCGATGAAGAGCGTCGACCCCGAGCCGGACTGGTCGTGGACGATGCCGGGCACCTGCGCCCGGTACTCGATCTTCACCGGCACGACGAAGCGGTTGTCGCGGATGGTGACGATGGGGTCCTGCAGGTACTTGGCGGCCGGGCCGCGCACGAAGGCGTCCAGCCGGTCCTTCATGCGGTTCTGCAGGGTGCGCATCGCCCGCCGGATGTCGTGCAGGGCCGGGCTGGCGTCGTCGCGCACCTCGCCGTGCTCGTCGATGGCCTGGCGGATCTCGGCCTCCAGGCGGCTGAAGGTGCCCAGCATGCGCGACAGGGCGTTCAGGATCGGCACGCCCTCCTGCTCCTCCAGGAACCGCTTCAGGCGGCGGCTGCTGGCCGCGGTGTCGGCCACGTCCAGCAGGTCGGCGGGCTCCAGCGTGCCGCCGCGCACCGCCCTGCCCACGTGCGGCCGCAGGTCGTGCAGGCCTCCCAGGGGGATGGCGTGGCCGGCCAGGTAGAGCCGCCTGGCCTCGCTGGTCTCGGCCTGCCGGTGCTGCACCTCCAGGAAATCGGTGGCGGGCATGAGCGACTCGACCACCTCCCTGCCCAGGGAGGTCGCGCACCGCTCGGCCAGCATCTCCTTGATCTTGGCGAACTCCAGCGTTCGCAGCGTACGTTCGTCCATGATGGTGTTCTTCCGTAGCTCCTCTCGTGTAAGGGGGGGCGGAGAGTTCCCAGAGTGTCTAGACGTAAGTTCGCTGGTATTGTTCCCCGGGCCGCCGTCGCAGGGGACGGGGAACCCGCTCCAGGACAGGCGACTGGGGCTGCTCAGCGGCGACCACACCTCGGGCGGGCGCCGGCAGCTGCCCGGCGGTGAGCCCACCGGGCGCGGCAGTGCTCGGCACCGGGCTGTCAGCCCACCACCCGCAGGATCGCCGGGGTGATGTCCAGCAGCGACCGGATGCCGCTGGCCACCGCGCCAGCCCCCGGCCCCCGCACGAAGGTCGCGACGGGGTTCAGGGTGTGGGTCTTCACCGACAGGTCCTCGATGTTGCCGTGGTCCGAGGTGATCAGCAGCAGGTGGTCCTCCGGCAGCTCCTGCAGGAGCCCTGCGAGGAAGGCGTCCAGCCGCTCCAGCACCCGCCGGGCCTCCGCCATGTCCCGGGCGTGGCCGGCTTTGTCGGTGAGGAAGTGCTCGTACAGCGTGAAGTGGTGCTCGGCGGCCACGCGGGCGGCCCGGCGGCCGGCCTCCACCGGGTCGACCGGTTCGACGTCGTAGCCCATCTGCCGCAGCACCTCGTGGTCGATGTCGAAGCCGACGGCCTCGCCGCGCCGCAGCTGGTCGAAGTTCCGGAAGACGTGCATGCCTCCGGCCAGCGCAGCGACGGTGGACGCCGAGGGCCGGTACCGGCGGTCTGCCTGCAGCGGCTGGCCCGCCGCCACCCATTCGAAGAACTCGGGCCGGAAGGCGTTGAGGAAGGTCGCCTTCAGCCCCCGCGCCACCACCCGGCGGAAGATGGAATGCTCCTCGAGGATCGCCCGGAGGCGGGGCGTGGGGTAGGCGTTGAGGTGGCGACCGATGGCCCGGGCCGCGTTCTGCCCGGTAAAGATCGTGGTCTGCCCCGTTGCGCTCTGGGGCAGACCCGGTACGTCCAGACACGGATCGGTGGCCACCACGGCCAGGTCGGGGCCCGAGAACGGCACGGCGCCGCGCCAGAGCGGGCTGCCGCCCAGGAGCGACCTGAAGGCAGGCATCTGCGCCGTAAGCAGCGGGTTCACCTCGGGATCGTCGCCGCCGAGACCCATGCCGTCGATGAAGAGCAGAAACACCCTCATGCTGCCACCTCCGATCGCTGCGACGGGAAAGCGGCCTCCGTTGAGCGGCGCCAGCCCCGGCGTCGGCGTGACCCGTTTGCCGCGGCCACCGGGCGCTATCTAGGACGGCGGCGGGGTGACCTCCTGCTCCACGGCCGCCAGCCTCCCCTGCAGCCCCAGGTCAGGCCCTTCCCCCGGAGAGCCTGCCGCCTCGGCGGCCGCCCGCCGCATCGCCCGGTCGACGGCCGCCTCCACCAGGGCCGGGAGCCGGCGGGCGAGGACCATCTCCACGACCCGCTCGACGTCCCGCGGCGTGGCGGCGTCGAAGTCCCGCTTCAGGATGACGCTGATGCCGCCGGCCTGCTCGATCCAGGCCTCCTTGACCTCCGACACGTCCTCCACCTCCCTGTGGCGGAGGGCGGTCATGAGGTCTGCCATGGAGACTCGCTCCTTCAGAAGGTTTCGCCGCAGAACCCGCCCGTCCTTCACCAGCAGGGTCGGAAGGCCTTCCGTCAGCCGCTCGAAGCCCTTCCAGTGCAGGTTGATCGTGGTGAGAAGCACGTGCAGCCCGCCGATGAGGGCCACGGGGATGAGGCCGTGCAGGAAGTCGACGTCCAGCTCGCCGATGGGGATGGCCGCGACCTCGCCGATGATGATGACCATGGCCAGGTCGTACGGGGCCAGGTTGGCGATGGACCGCTTGCCGGTCCAGCGGACGACGACCATGACGAAGACGAAGGTCAGAAGTGTCCGCACGACCAGTACGGGGATGTGCTGGAAGACCTCCTTCGCCCAGTCGGATGTGAAAATCTGCGCCAGGGTGAGCACCCTCGGTTCGTCGCTCCTTTCTCGGCCCCGCAGGGCCACCCCCTTAGGATGCCCAACCCTATCCGCCGATGGCCTCGGCCAGCGCCTCCCATTCCACGTAAAGCCGCTCCAGCTCCGCCTGGACGGCGTTGTACTCGGCGACGGCCTCCCGGCCGGCCGCGGTCCTGTAGATGTCCGGATCGGCCATGCGCGCCTCCAGCTCGGCCTTCCGCTCCTCCAGCCGGTGGATGGACGCCTCCAGCCGGCGCGCTGCCTCCATCGCCTTGCGCTCCTCCTTGCGGGAGCGACCGGCCTGCTGGCGGGCGTCCGTCCGGGCCGGCGCCGGGTCAGGCCGGCCCTTCTCCGCAGCGCCGGCCATCCCCTGTCCGGTCCGCCCGGCGGCCTCAGCCGCCTGCGCGGCCAGGAGCGCCAGCCGCTCCTTCTCCTCCCGGTAGGCGGTGTAGTTGCCCTCGTAGACGCCCACACCCTCGGGCAGTCCGAACTCCCAGATGTGCGTGGCCACCTGGTCGACGAAGAAGCGGTCGTGGGAGACGAAGATCAGGGTGCCCGGGTAGGCGCGCAGCGCTTCCTCCAGCACCTGCTTGGACTCCAGGTCCAGATGGTTGGTGGGCTCGTCCAAGAGCAGAACGTTGGCGCCGCTCACCATCAGCTTCGCAAGGATCAGCCGGTTCCGCTCGCCGCCAGAGCAGTCGGCGATGCGCTTGTGGGCGTCCTCGCCGGAGAAGAGGAACTGGCCCAGCAGCGAGTGCGCGTCGAACCGGGTGAAGCCGGGCAGCTCCATGATCTCCTCCAGGCAGGTGCGGCTGTAGTCCAGGGCGTCCAGGTCCTGGCTGAAGTAGCCCCGCTGCACGCCCACGCCCCAGCGGTAGGAGCCGGCGCTCGGCTGCAGCAGCCCGTGGATGATCTTCAGGAAGGTGGTCTTGCCGGAGCCGTTGGGCCCGACCAGGGCCACCCGGTCGCCCTTGTGGAGGGCGAGATCGACATTCCGGAAGACCGTGCGGTCGCCGAAGGACTTGGCCAGCCCCTCTACCTTCAGCACGTCGTCGCCCGACTCGTAGTCCACGTCGAAGGTGAGCTTCATCGTGCGCTGCCGCACCTGCGGCCGCTCCATCAGCTCCATCTTCTCCAGCTGCCGCTTGCGGGACATCGCCTGGCCCTTGCGGTTGGCGTTGCTCCGCCACTTCTCGTAGAAGGTGCGCAGCCGCTCCGCCTCCTGCTGCTGGCGCTCGTAGGCGCTGAGCAGCGCCTCCTGCCGGCGCTTCTTCTCCTCCAGGTAGTAGGAGTAGTTGCCGTGGTACATGTCGGACGTGTTGCTGGCCAGCTCCAGCGTGCGGCTGATCACCCGGTCGAGGAAGTACCGGTCGTGGGAGACCAGGATCGCCGCGGACTTCATCTGCCGGAAGTGGCCCTCCAGCCACTCCACCGCCTGCAGGTCCAGGTGGTTGGTGGGCTCGTCCAGCAGCATCAGGTCGGGCTCCTCCAGCAGCAGCTTGGCGAGGCCCAGGCGGACCTTCTGGCCGCCGGAGAGGACCTCCACCGGCTTCTCCAGGTCGCCCTCGTCGAAGCCCAGACCGAAGAGCACCGCCCGCACCCGGGCGGGCGCGTCGTAGGCGCCCGCCCCCTCGTAGAGGGCGGTCACCCGGGTGTACTCGTCCATGATGGCCTGCAGGGCCTCCTCCGACTCCGCCTCGCCCATGCACGCCTCCAGCCTCCGAAGGTCGCGCTCCCACTTCTCCAGGTGGCCGAGCACGGACCGGGCCTCCTCGAAGACCGTGCGGCCGGGCGTGAACTCGGGGTCCTGGCTCAGGTAGCCGATGCGGGTGCCGGAGGGCACGATGATCTGCCCGCTGTCGTACTCCATGCGGCCCATCAGGATCTTGAGCAGCGTCGTCTTGCCGCTGCCGTTGCGGCCGACGAGGGCCATCTTCTCGCCCTCGTTGAGGAGGAATGAAACATCCTTGAAGAGCAGGTCGATTCCCCAGTATTTGGAGAGCCCCTGCACGGTGAGAATGGCCATAGGTAGATCGCTCCTTCCGTCGTCCCCGCTGAGGGTGGATGTGGTTCAGGGGGACGGCAGGCGGGGACGTGTGAGGCGGGGGCGATGGTACGGACTGGACGTGGGGCGAGTGCGGCGCGCCGCGCGTGAGGGCGCTTCCCGTGGCAGACGGCTCCGCAACGCCATCCGGACGGACGGCTGCGCAGGCCGCACAAACACGCAAAAGCCGCGGGTAAGACCTCTTACCGCGGCTCAGATACGCCCGGTGGCGAGGCTTACCGCCCTGTGTGCCAGTCAATGTCCCGTCCTGCCGTCAAAAGGGCACACTGCCCCCTTGGTGCTCTACGCGCGTACGGCACAGACCGGGCTGACCAGCAGCATCATGGCGGTCTCCTCTCCTCCAGTTCACACAGCTTGCCTCCATGATATGCCGCCCGGGCAACTCCTGTCAAGGCGGCCCGGGCGGCACGGGTTCACGAGACGTAGCTGATGAAAATCTCCTCGAGGCTCTGATCGAAAACCTGGACGCCCGTCACCCCGGGCAGGGCCCGGAAGGCCCGCTCCAGCGCCTCCCGCTCCCCGCTCGCGTAGAGCAGCCAGCCACCGGCCTCCCGCACCGCACGGCGCACGCCCTGCACACCGCGCAGGGCTTCCTCGGCCACCGGTCCGGCCACCCGCACCCGCTTCTCCCGCTCCTTCAGGTCATCCAGCCCGTCTGCGACGACGAGCCGGCCGCCCACGAGGATCGCGACCCGGTCGGCCAGCCGCTCGATCTGGTACAGATCGTGGCTGCTGAGGAAGACCGTGCAGCCCGTCTCCAGGCTGTCGGCCAGCAGCACCTGCAGGTACTGGTGCCGGTTCAGCGGGTCCAGGCCCAGCGTGGGCTCGTCCAGGATCAGCAACTCGGGGCCGCCGCCCATCACCAGGGTCAGGGACAGCTGCGCACGCATGCCGGTGGACATGTGCCGCACCGGCAGGGTGTCGGGCAGTTCGAACAGGTCCAGGTAGCGCCGCGCCGTCCGGTCGTCCCAGCGCGGGTGCAGCCCGCGGCAGAGGGCGAACAGATCCCGCGCCGTCATGCCCTCCGGCAGCGCCTGAGCCTGCGACACGTACCCGATGCGCGGCTTGAGGGAGAGCGGCGGGTAGCCCGGTCCCAGGGGCTCGCCGAGGACCTCGCCGCCGCCGGCGTCCGGTCGGATCAGACCCATGAGGCAGCGCATCAGGGTCGTCTTGCCCGCCCCGTTGGGTCCGAGCACGGCGAAGAAGGAGCCCCGGGGCACCGCCAGGTCGACGGCCGACAGGGCGGTCTTCGGACCGTACCGCTTGGTCAGGCCTGCCACGCGAATCGCCCACTCACTCACCGGACCGCCTCCTCTCCGCCGCCGCCAGGCGTTCGCGGAAGATCGCCAGGGCCTGCTCCGAGTCGATGCGCAGCCGGTATGCGTCCGCCGCCAGCCGGTCCGCCGCCTCCGCGAACTGCCGCAGCCGCTCGGCCTCGGGCACGGCCGGGTCGCGGTCGGCCACGAAGGTGCCGCGGCCCCTGGGCGTCTCGATGACCCCCTCGCGCTCCAGCTCCTGATACGCCTTGGCAACGGTATTGGGGTTGACCGCCAGCTCCACCGCAAGGTCGCGCACCGAGGGCAGGCGGTCGCCGGCCCTGAGCACGCCGGATGCCACCGCCTGCCGGACCTGCTCCACCAGCTGGCGGTAGATGGGCGTTCCACTGGCCGGGTCGATGTGGTACCACACGGGCCGCCCTCCTTCCGCCCCTCAGTTTACACGGCGATCTGCTTGCGTTGGAAGAGCCGGACCGCGAGGAACAGCAGCAGGAGGGAGCCGCCGCCGAGCAGCGCCAGGTCGCCCCAGGGCACCTCGCCCTGCATCACGATGGCCTGCACGTCGTAGAAGGAGAACGGCAGCGCCCCGCGCAGGGCCTTCAGGGCCCCGGTCGCGTCTCCCGTGGACATGTGGACGAATACCAGACCCAGCCCGACGCCGAGCGTCGCCCCGGTGCCGGGTCCGAAGTCGTCGATGAACAGGCTCACCACCAGCATCAGCCCGCCGACGAAGAGGTAGAGCAGAAGCGAGTTCGCCTCGGCCAGGGCGTACCGCCCGGGGTGCCCGGCCTCGCCGAGGGCGGCCAGCCCCAGCAGGATCCCGGCAAAGTGGCTGAGGTGCAGCACGGCCAGCGCGCCCAGCAGCACCATCCAGCGGGAGACCAGGAGCTGCGCCCGCGTGACGGGGAGCGAGAGCAGAAAGGCCATGGTGCGCCGGTCCATCTCCCGGGTGACCATGCCCGCCACGAAGAGGGCGGTGAAGATCACGTAGAGCAGCGAGAGCCAGTTGCCCAGCACGTAGCTCTGGATCCAGCCGTCCAGGTACGTCAGGCTCGCCCCGTCGGTGCCGATCAGGCCCTTGAGGGTGCCCGTCGCCGACCTCAGGAGGTCATCGAGGACGTCCAGCGCCCCGGAGTTCAGCACATACCGCCAGAGGGAGGTGGTGATGAAGCCGACGAACCCGAGCAGGACGGCCCAGGTGAGGATCGAGGCGGCCTCAGCGCGCGCGTGTTGACGGATCAAGGTCATGTCCTGCACCTCCTAGGCCGGGAACTGCTTGCGCTTGAACGCCCAGAAGCTGATGGCCAGGCCCGCGGCCGCGGCCAGGGCCAGCACCAGGGCGTCGGCTGCGAAGGCCCCGGTGCGCAGGACGCGGGCGACGTCCACGTAGCTGAAGGGACTGAGTACCCGGCCGGCCCGGCTCACCGTGGCGCCCTTCAGGACAAACTCCATCAGGTAGGCGAAAGCCACGGCGCCGAGGAAGAGCTTGACGCCCATGCTGTAGTCGTCCACCCACATGGAGGCCGCGAGGATCACGCAGCTGAAGGCGACGGCCAGGAGCCAGAGGTTGACCATGGCGGCCCCGAAGTGGCCCCAGCTGCCCTGATACCCCTGTGCGGCCATGTCGAGGCGGAACGCCGCCCACACGGCCGCCACCATCAGGGTGAGGTTGACCAGCAGGACGGCCACGCGCGCCCCCAGCAGCCGCGTCCGCCCCACCGGCAGGGAGAGCAGGAAGTCGACCGTGCGCCGGTCCACCTCGCGGGTGACAACGGAGAGGGCGAGCAGGGCGCCGTAGAGGACGGGCACCAGCATCGTGCCCTTGCCCAGGGCAACCACCAGGTACTGGTCCACCGGGTCCATGCCCGCGAGGTCGCCGAGCAGGGCGAGCAGGGACGGCGGGAGCGAGCCGATCGAGTTGCTGTCGATGAAGGGTGCGGCCGACCGCGTCATGGCCAGCGCCAGCGCCACTCCTACGGCGAGCCAGATCAGCAGCCCCCTCAGCTGCACGGTGAAGAACTGGCGGAAGAGCGTCACCGGCCGCCACCCCCCTCGTAGAAGGCCCGGAAGACCTCCTCCAGCGGCGGGTCGGCCACCGTGAGGTCGACCAGGTCCTGGCCGGCCAGCGCCCCCACCAGGGGGGCGATGGGGCCGTGGAACGTGAACCGGACCGTGCGTCCGTGCACCTCCAGGGCGCGCACGCCAGGCGTCGCCGCAAGGTCGGGGACGGCGGCGCGGAACTCGGCCGCCACGTGCTTCACCCGCTGCTTCTTCAGGTGCTCCACCTGGTCGACGGCGACGATCTGCCCGTCCCGGATGATGGCGACCCGGTCGCAGAGGGCCTCCACCTCCGAGAGCACGTGCGACGACATGAAGACCGTCTTGCCCCGGGCCTTCTCCTCCCGGATCAGGGATGCGAAGGCCTCCTGGACCAGCGGGTCCAGGCCCGTGGTGGGCTCGTCGAGGATGATCAGCTCGGGGTCGTGCGCCAGGGCGATCAGCAGGGCGACCTTCTGCTTGTTGCCGCGGGAGAGCGTCTTCATCCGGCGCCTCAGGTCGACCTCCAGCCGGTCCGCCAGGTAGGCGACGCGGCTGCGGTCGCGTACGCCCCGCACGGCCAGGGCGAAGTCGACGTTCTGCTGGCCCGTGAGGAACTCGTAGAGTGCGGGGTCCGAGGGAAGGTAGCCCACGCGGGCGCGCACGCTGCGGCTCTGGGCCACGGCGTCAAGCCCGAGGACGTGCGCCCGGCCCGCCTGGGGCCGCAGGAAGCCCAGCAGGGTCCGGATCAGCGTCGTCTTGCCCGCTCCGTTGGGGCCGAGGAAGCCGAACACCTCTCCCTGGCTCACCGCCAGGTCGATGTTCCGGACGCCCCGGCCGTTGCGGTACAGCCGGGTCAGGCCCTCCACCTGAATCGCCTGCATCAGCCGTCGCCTCCAGTGCAGAATGTACGTGTGTACTACAACAATAATACACCAGCACACCTGGCGGGTCAACCGAGTCCACACGCCCGCCGCTGCTGTTGCATCTTCCAATACTTCTTGGTATTCTGTGATGAATAGGTGTGTTTTCTTGCAGACATCCCCGGAGGGAGCGAGCCCGTCGCCCTTGGTCGCGGCCGATCCCCCTCATTATGGTCTGCGCCGCGGCGTTCAACTGCCGCGGCTGAATCGACTGGGTACACCCGATGCTGGGGTCGTTGCGGGGCGCCGACGCGCATGGCCGCAGGACGCTCCGACCACCCCGACGGAAAGGAGGCAGCAGAAGATGACCCAGGAGATACACCCCGAGACACGGCTGGGCCCGGTCCACCTGACGGTGAGCGCACTGGACCGCCTGACCGACTTCTACCAGCAGGCGCTGGGGCTGCAGGTCCACTGGCGGTCCGGCGGGAGGGCGGGGCTCGGCGCCGGCGGTGAGGACCTGCTGGTGCTCTACGAGGCGCCCGGCGCAAGGCGGGCGCCTCGCACCACGGGCCTCTACCACTTCGCCCTGCTCCTGCCCGACAGAAGGGAACTGGCGCGGGCGATCGTCCGCCTCGCCCAGCTGAAGGTGCCGCAGGCGCCCACCGACCACCTGATGACCGAGACCACTTACCTCTCCGACCCCGAGGGGAACGGAATCGAGCTCTACGTCGATACCCCCGAGGACGGCTGGTTCGGCCAGGAGAACGGCCGCTTCGTCGCCCGCGACAAGGACGGCCTGCTGCGATCCGGCCGGGATCCGCTGGACCTGGACGAGCTCTTCACCCACCTCCAGCCCGGCGACCGGTTCGACACGCCCATGCACCCGGCGACGCGCGTCGGCCACATCCACCTGCACGTGGCCGACATCGGGGAGGCGATGCGGTTCTACCACGGCGTGCTCGGCTTCGGCGTGCAGATCGAGGACGAGACGATGGGCTTCGTCTCCGCCGGCGGCTACCACCACCACATCGGCTTCAACACGTGGCTGGGCCATGGTGCGCCCCCGCCGCCGCCCGGCGCGCGCGGGCTGCGCCACTACACGGTCGTGGTGCCCCACCGGGACGAACTGGACCGACTGGGGGCGCAGGTCCGCACGGCCGGGCTGCCGGTGGAGCAGCGCCCCGACGGGCTGATGGTCGCCGACCCGTCGCAGAACCGCCTGCTGCTCACGGTGCAGCAGTAGCGCTGCGGCAGGGGGCGGACGCTATGCTCAGCTTGCCCCGCGACATGCCGCCCGGATCGCCCTATCGGGAGAGATGCGAAGAGGGACGTGCACTTGCACGTCCCTCTTCGTCGTCCCGGTCGGCGCTTTCGCCCTTCGCTTCGCAAAGGGCTGCGTAGTGACAGCGTGCGGATGCATCACCCCGGATGGCTGAATGGTCGGCCCTCCCGGGCTGTGCTTCGCCAAGGGCCGCCGTGCCACCCCGTCTCCAATCGCGTGCACCGAGCGAAGCGGCATTCCGAGCGGTCGGCCCTCTCGCCCTTTGCTTCGCAAAGGGCTGTCGGGCCACCCAAAACGAAAGCAGGCATGCAAAGCATGCCTGCTTTCGTTTTGGTCGGGGTGACAGGATTTGAACCTGCGACCTCACGGTCCCGAACCGTGCGCTCTACCAAGCTGAGCCACACCCCGGTTCAGTTGTGGGCAGCAAGCGGGTATCTGCGGGACGGCTCCCTCGGGCTTTGCTGCGCAAAGGGCTGCCGGATTGACCCTTTGAACAGCAGGCGCCCGGACGCGCACTGCACGTTCACTGGTCGGCCCTCTCGCCCTTTGCTTCGCAAAGGGCTGTCGGATTGACCGTTTGAACAGCCAATCTCCTGATGCGCACTACACGTTCATCGGTCGGCCCTCTCGCCCTTTGCTTCGCAGAGGGCTGTCGGATTGACCGTTTGAACAGCCAACCTCCTGATGCGCACTACACGTTCATCGGTCGGCCTTCTCGCCCTTTGCTTCGCAAAGGGCTGTCGGATTGACCGTTTGAACAGCCAACCTCCTGATGCGCACTACACGTTCATCGGTCGGCCCTCTCGCCCTTTGCTTCGCAAAGGGCTGCCGGGTTGACCCTTTGAACAGCCGGCGCCCGGACGCGCACTGCACGTTCACTGGTCGGCCCTCTCGCCCTTTGCTTCGCAAAGGGCTGTCGGATTGACCCTTTGAACAGCAGGCGCCCGGACGCGCACTGCACGTTCACTGGTCGGCCCTCTCGCCCTTTGCTTCGCAAAGGGCTGCCGGGTTGCCCCTTGAACAGCCGGCGCCCGGACGCGCACTGCACGTTCACTGGTCGGCCCTCTCGCCCCTTGCTTCGCAAAGGGCTGTCGGGCCACCCATTTGGATAGCAGATGCGCGGAGCGCATCTGCTATCCAAATGGTCGGGCTGACAGGATTTGAACCTGCGACCTCTTCCACCCCAAGGAAGCGCGCTACCAAGCTGCGCCACAGCCCGATTCGATGCATCTGGGCCGGGGGTTGCCCGGCCCAGACTTTGGCGGAGAGGGTGGGATTCGAACCCACGGTACGGTTTCCCGTACACAGCATTTCCAATGCTGCACCTTAAACCACTCGGACACCTCTCCAGGGTGTTGGCGCGCCGGGCAGGATTCGAACCTACGACCACCTGATTCGTAGTCAGGTACTCTATCCACTGAGCTACCGGCGCAACCTGTCCGAACGCGGTTCGGGCGTCCGGACCTTGGTGGAGCTAAGGGGATTCGAACCCCTGACCTCTTGAGTGCGATTCAAGCGCTCTCCCAACTGAGCTATAGCCCCATCTCACCTATGAAGTTGTTGGCGGAGGCGACGGGATTCGAACCCGCGATCTCGGCCGTGACAGGGCCGCATGTTAGGCCTCTACACCACGCCTCCGTCTGCATCGGGCGACGAGCCGTATTATATCAGGACTTCGGGTGTTATGCAACCCTGGTGGACCGCGTAGGACTCGAACCTACAACCAGACGATTAAGAGTCGCCTGCTCTACCAATTGAGCTAGCGGTCCATGTGCTGGAGCGGGCGATGGGAATCGAACCCACGCTTTCAGCTTGGGAAGCTGAAGTTCTACCATTAAACTACGCCCGCGGTGGCTCCGGCAGTAGGATTCGAACCTACAACCCTCCGGTTAACAGCCGGATGCTCTACCGTTGAGCTATGCCGGAATCTCGCCGCTAACGGCCGGCGAGGATTAATGATACCCGAAACATCGCGGCGACGCAAGCGTCCTGGTGAAAGAATAACTTGCGAGTTAACTCCGCGAGATCAGATCAGCCTGCCGGGTGGACGCCCTGCGCCGCACCCCTCGGCGCGCCGCCGGCCGCAGGCGCCCACGGCGCGGTGAGATGGCACGCCACCCACCGGCCGCCGCCGCGGTCGGTCAGCGCCGGCCGCACCGTCCGGCACACCTCTCCCGCCGCCGCCGGGCAGCGCGGGTGGAAGGGACAGCCGGGCGGCGGGTCCAGCGGGCTGGGCGGTACGCCCTGCAGGATGATGCGCTCCCGCCGCCCCTGGCCGGGCGCCGCCGAGAGCAGCGCGTGGGTGTACGGGTGCAGCGGGTCGCGGAAGAGCGGCTCCGTCGGGCCGATCTCCACGATCTGGCCCAGGTACATCACCGCCACCCGGCTGCTCAGGTGGCGCACCACGCCCAGGTCGTGCGAGATGAAGAGGTAGGTGAGGCGCAGCTCCCGCTGCAGGTCCTCCAGCAGGTTGATGATCTGCGCCTGGACGGACACGTCCAGGGCCGAGACCGGCTCGTCCGCCACGATCAGCCGGGGGTGCATGGCCAGGGCCCGGGCGATGGCGATGCGCTGCCGCTGGCCGCCGCTGAACTGGTGCGGGTACTGGTCCAGATGGCGGGCGGAGAGGCCCACCCGCTCCACCAGCGCCGCCGCCTCCCGGCGCCGCTCCCGGGGCGGCAGGCCCCGCAGGGCCAGCGGCACGGAGAGGATCTGCCGCACCGTCTTGCGGGGGTTCAGCGAGGCGTACGGGTTCTGGAAGACGATCTGCGCCTGCTGGCGGAACCGGCGGAGGCCGGCGGCGTCGAGCTCGAACACGTCCTGCCCGTCGAAGCGCACGTGCCCCCGGGTGGGGGTGTGCAGGTGCAGGATCGTGCGCCCCAGCGTCGACTTGCCGGATCCGCTCTCCCCCACCAGCCCCAGCGTCTCGCCCTCGTGCAGCACAAAGGAGACCCCGTTCACCGCGTGGACCACGCGGTTGCCGCCGCCGGTCAGCAGCCGGGCGAGGAGGCTGCGGGGCAGGATGAACTGCTTGTGCAGGTCCACGACCTCGAGCAGCGGCGGTCCGGCTTGGCCCGGCACACTCACCCCGCCATCACCTCCTCCGCGCGGACGCACGCTACCTCGCGGCCGTCCGCCAGCTGCCGCAGCGGGACCTCCCCGGCCCGGCACTCGGCCGTCGCGTGGGGGCAGCGGTCGGCAAAGGCGCAGCCCCGGGGGAGCTGCGTCAGGTCCGGCAGCGACCCGGGGATCGGCTCCAGCCGCCCCTTCCGGCCGCCCCACACGGGCAGGCAGCCAACCAGCCCGCGGGTGTACGGGTGGTGCGGCGCGGCCACGACCTGCCAGGCCGGCCCCACCTCGACGATGCGGCCGGCGTACATCACGGCGACGCGGTCGCAGAACTCGGCCGCCAGGCCGATGTCGTGGCTGACCAGCAGGATGGCGGTGTTGCGCGTGCGGTTGATCTCCCGCAGAAGGTCGAGGATCTGGGCCTGGATCGTCACGTCCAGCGCCGTGGTCGGCTCATCGGCCAGCAGGAGGCGCGGGTTGCAGGCCAGCGCCGCGGCGATCAGCACGCGCTGGAGCATGCCCCCGCTGAACTCGTGGGGGTAGGCGCGGTACCGCTGGGCGGCGTTCGCGATGCCCACCGCCTCCAGCAGCTGCAGGACCCGCGCCCGTTCCTCGGCGCGGGACTTGCAGTACCGGTGCACCCTCAGGCTCTCCCGCACCTGCTCGCCGATGGGCATGGCGGGGTTGAGCGCGGTCATCGGGTCCTGGAAGACCATGCCGATCTCGTAGCCCCGCACGCCGCGGTAGGCCCGGGGCGAGAGCCGGGTCAGCTCCCTCCCCTTCAGCCGGACCGACGAGCCGGGCAGAATCCGCCCCGGCCGCGGGATCAGCCCCATCACGGCCAGCAGCACGGTCGACTTGCCCGACCCGGACTCGCCGATCAGCCCCACGACCTCTCCCGCCTGCACCCGGAGGCTCACGCCGTCGACCGCGCGCAGGGGGCCCCGGGGCGACGGAAACTCCACAGACAGGTTTTCAATGGCCAGGAGCGGCCCCACGTCAGCTCCCTCCCCTCACCGCCGCATGCGGGGATCCAGCACGTCCCGCAGGCCCTCGCCGAACATGTTGATCGCCAGCACCAACCCCACGATGGCCAGCCCGGGCATCGTGGCCACCCACCATGCGTTCAGCATCTGGTCCCGGCCGGCATTGACCATGGAACCCCACGCCGGGATCGAAGGGGGAATGCCGAGGCCCAGGAATGAGAGCGAGGCCTCCATGATGATCATGTAGCCCATGCGGAGCGTGGCCAGCACCAGCAGGGAGTGGATGATGTTGGGCAGCACCTCCCCGGCGATGATGGCCACCGGCCCCCGCCCCAGCGCCCGGGCGGCCTCCACGTACTCCTTGGTCCCCTCCGTCAGCATCTCGCCGCGGGCGAGCCGGAAGAACTCCACCCAGGCCTTGAAGCAGAGGGCGATGATCAGGTTGCCGAAGCCCGGCCCGATGACGGCCATGGCGAAGATCGTGAACAGCAGGTAGGGGAAGCCCATCAGCAGGTCGGCGACGCGCGAGAGGATCCGGTCCACCCAGCCTCTCCAGTAGCCGGCGACGCAGCCCAGCACGGTGCCCACGGTCAGGGAGATGGCCACCGAGATCAGCCCCACCAGCAGCGAGACCCGTGCACCGTACAGGATGCGTGTGAAGATGTCCTGCCCCAGCTGGTCCGTCCCCAGCAGGTGGGCGGCCGTGCCGCCGTCAACGAAGGCCGGCGGCTTCAGGCGGTCCGCCAGCACCATCTCCCGGGGGCCGTACGGCGCGATCCAGGGGGCGAGGAGCGCCGCCAGGATGTAGAGCAGAATGACGACCAGGCCAACCACGGCGCCAGGGTGGCTGATCAGACGGCGCCAGAAACCCATTGCCCACCTCCTTCACAGTTCGAGCTTGGGATTGAGCTGCGTGTAGAGGATGTCGACCAGCAGGTTGGCGATCAGGAACGTCAGGGCGTAGAGCATCACGGCGCCCTGCACCAGGGCGTAGTCGCGCCCGAAGATGGCGCCCACCACGAGCCGGCCGAGCCCCGGCCAGCCGAACACCGTCTCGACGATCATGTTGCCGCCCAACAGCACGCCCAGCTGCAGGCCGGCCACCGTCACGGTGGGGATCAGGGCGTTGCGCAGGGCATGGCGCAGCACCACCTGCCACTCGGGCACGCCACGGGCCCGGGCGGCGGTGACGTAGTCCATGTGCAGCGCCTCCAGCATCGAGGAGCGGGTCACCCGGGCGATGATCGCCGTCAGCTCCGCGCCCAGGGTGACGGCAGGGAGCAGCAGGTGGAGCAGGGCGTCCTTGAGCAGCGCCCAGTCGCGGGTCAGCAGTGCATCCAGCACGTACAGGCCGGTCAGGTCCGGCGGCGCGATGCCCGCGGAGAGGCGTCCCTGGACCGGCGTCCAGCCCAGGTGCACCGAGAACAGCATGATGGCCATGATGCCGAGCCAGAAGGCGGGCATGGAGATGCCCAGAAAGGACACCCCCATGGCCAGCCGGTCGAACGAGGAGTTGCGCCAGACGGCCGACAGCACGCCGATGGGCAGGCCGATCAGGAGCGCCACGAGGAGCGCGGCCAGCGCCAGCTCCACCGTGGCGGGGAAGGCGTCGAGGATCACGTCGGCGACGGGGCGCTGCTCCCGGAAGGAGGTGCCCAGGTCGCCCCGGAGCAGCCCCCGCACGAAGATGGAGAGCTGCTCCGGCAGCGGACGGTCGAGGTGGAGCTCGCGGCGCAGGGCTTCGATCTCGGCCTGGGAGACGTTGCCGGACTGGCCCATCATGATGTCGACGGGGTCACCGGGCAGCAGGCGCACGAAGCCGAAGACCAGGAGCAGCATCAACAGCGACATCGGCAGGGCCGTCAGCACGCGCTCCAGGATCCGTACCGCCTTCACGCCTTCCTCCTCCTAGTCGGTCACATAGCCGGCCTCCTGCAGGAGCTTCCTGGCCAGGTCGGGGTCGTACGCCAGGGGGGCCAGGTCTGCGTCGTAGCCGAAGCCGCTGGGCAGCATCGCGGTGGCCACCCGGTGGGCCCGGCCGCCGTAGATCTCCTTCAGGATCGTGTCCCAGTCGATGGCGTGGTTCAGGGCCCGGCGCACCCGGGCGTCCGTCAGCACCTTGTTGTTGAGCTCGATCATGTAGAGGCGGGTGCCCTGCGTGGTGAGGACCTGGATGTTGCTGTCGGCTTCCAGGGCGGCGATCTGGTCGATGGGCACCTCCTGGATGATGTGGACCTCCCCGGCCTTCAGCGCTGCCACACGGGTGGAGGGCTCGGGGATCATGCGGAAGGTGACCGTCTTCAGCTGGGCCGGCCCCACCGGCGCCAGGGCGTCGGACCCGCCGTAGTAGTCGTCGAACCGCTCCAGCACGATCTCGCTGTCCACCTGCCCGCGCACGAACTTGAAGGGGCCGGTGCCCATGGGCGCCGCGGACAGGGCCTGGGAGGAGCCCACCTTCTCCACGTACGCCTTGGACAGGATCTGGGTGTGCGGCAGGAGCTGCAGCCAGGTCGGGAAGGGGTACTCCAGCTCGAAGCGCACCTCATAGTCGCTTACCTTCTCGATCTTCTTGATCGGTCCCACCAGGCTGAGGCGGGGCGACGGCTGGCCGTCGATGCCGTCGGGCGCGAGGATGCGCTCGAAGGTGAAGACGACGTCGTCAGCGGTCATCTCGGTGCCGTCGTGGAACTTGACTCCCTGCTTCAGCTTGAACACGTAGGTAGTCGGATCCGGCTGCTCCCACGACTCGGCCAGCTCGGGCACGATCCGGCCGTCGGGAGTACGGGTGACGAGGCCGTCGTAGATGTTGCGGATCACCGTCTCGGTGTCGCGGTCCCGGTGGTTCGCCGGGTCCAGCGACTGCAGCCGGTCGACCCGCAGACCCACCACCAGCGAGTCGGCCCCGGTCCGGCTCACGTCGTGAAGGTTGATGCGGCTGTCCATGGCGGGGGTGAAGCCGACCACGTCCGCGGTGGCGGCCTCGACCACGTCCATGTAGTAGCCGAAGATCCAGGGGGCGTCCTCGATCAGGATCCGCTGCACCTGCTCATAGGCCTTGCGGCGCTCCTCCGGATCGACCCCTGCCGCGCCCTGGTCCAGCAGGCGGTCGACCTCGGGGTTGGCGTAGAAGGAGTAGTTGCCGCGATCGCCGGTCTTCAGCTTCGGCACGGCCAGGTCGTAGGGATCAAAAGTGGAGCTGCCCCAGTCCTGGGTGTACGCCACCCGGTTGCCCTGCTTGATCTCCTCCAGCAGGGCGCTCTTCTCCCAGATGCGCACCTCGGCCTGGACGCCCACCTGGCGCAGGTAGTTGGCCACCACCTCCGCCTCCGGGATCCGACCCTGGAAGGTGTCGATGGTGATGGAGAGCCGCTGGCCCTGCGTGGAGGTCCCGCCCTGTGACTGCTCGCCGGTCTGGCTGCTCCGCTGCCCCGCAGAGCACCCCACCACCAGCACCAGGCCGGCCGCGATGACAGGGGCCAGCAGCCGAATCAGTCGTCCGCGTCTCACCAACACATCCTCCTTCTCCCGTGTTCCTACATGGGGCGTAGTTCGGTGGATCTTCAGGCGACTGGATCTTCAACGTATCCTACAACTTGTGCGCAATCTGCAGGTTGGAGGATTTCGACACACCGGCCGCAAACCCCTCCAGGGCGGCGGGATAAATCGGAATATACGCTCGAGCGCCTCCGCACCCTCTTCTTGCAGTTGCCATACAATACAGCCGTGGGAGGGGAGACGGATGAACCAGCACCAATATCCGGGATACGGACCGGAGGCCACCCCGCCATTCGGGGGGATGATGCCCGGCGGAATGGGGCCCGGAGGCATGTGGCCGGGCGGGATGGGGCCCGGCGGCGTGATCCCGGGCGGGATGATGCCCGGTGGAATGATGCCCGGTGGAATGATGCCCGGTGGGATGATGCCCGGTGGGATGATGCCCGGCGGGATGATGCCCGGCGGGATGATGCCCGGCGGGATGATGCCCGGCGGGATGATGCCCGGCGGGATGATGCCCGGCGGCATGACGCCCGGCGGGATGGCGCCCGGCGACATGATGCGTGACGCCCGCCCGGAGGGGAGGCCCATGGGGGACCTGCCCGAGTCCGCGCCCGAGCTCGTGCCCGCAGTTCCGGCGCTGCCTCTGCCCTCCGGCGACCTGGCAGCCCTGGCTCGCAGGATTCCGAAGTACTTACAGGACGAAGTCACGTCAGCCGCTTTCTACCGGCATCTGGCGGGGGAGGCCCGGGACGAGAAGGTCCGCGGCTACCTCGAGCAGGCTGCCGCGGATGAGGATAAGCACTTCCGGTTGCTCAGTGATCTGTACTTCCGGCTGACCGGTCGCCGGCTGCACCCCACCGCACAGCGCGTACCGCACAGCTCGCACCGGGACGGTCTGCTGATCGCCGCAAATGACGGGATCAAGGCGTACGGGGAGTACGAGGACGAGTACCAGCGGGCGACCGACCCGTACCTCCGCTGGCTCTTCTTCGAGCTCCTCTCCGATGAGATCGGGCACGCAGTCCGCCTTAACACCATCCTGCACATGGCGGGTGGACATGGGGAATAACCGGTGAGGCACGCCGCAGGGCGGTGTGCCTCGCTTCGTGGCCCCGCCGTCACCGTCGCTTCACGTTCCAACCAAGCCCGTCGACCCCTGCGACGTGGGTAACCGCCTGCACAAAGAAGGGTGCGCCCCGCAAGGCGCACCCTCCCCGATCATGTCGCAAGTTGATTCAGCTCCGCAGCTCGGCGCCCAGCGCCTGCAGCGCCTCCCGGACCCGGTTGTGCACCGGCTCCAGCTCGGCGTCGGTGAGCGTGCGGTCGGCGGCCCGGTAGGTCAGCCGGTAGGCCAGCGAGCGCTTGCCCTCGCCCAGCCTCTCGTCCTGGTAGAGGTCGAACAGCCGCACGTCCTCCAGCAGCTCGCCGCCGGCCTCCCGGATCGCCGCCTCGAACCGGCTGGCGGGCGTGTCGAGGCCGACCACCATCGCCACGTCCCTGGCGACGGCGGGGAAGCGCGGCACGGGCCGGTAGGTGGCCTGGGGCGCCATCGCCGCCACCAGCGGGCCGAAGGCGACCTCCGCCACGTAGACCCGGCCGGGCAGCTCCCAGGCCTCCTGCACCCGCGGGTGCAGCTCGCCCAGGTGGCCGGCCGGCACGCCGTTCAGCAGCAGGGCAGCCTGCCGCCCCGGGTGCAGCACCGGGTTGGCGCTGGGCTCGAAGCTGGCGCCCTGCACGCCCAGCTCGGCCAGCAGGTGCTCGACCACGCCCTTCAGGGCGAAGAAGTCCGCAGGCTTCTCCGGGCTGCGCCAGCCCAGCGGGGCCAGGTTGCCGGTCATCGCCAGCCCCAGCACCAGCGGCTCGTCGGGCAGCTGCTGCCCCTCGACCGGCCGGTAGATGTGGCTGATCTCGAAGATGGCCAGGTCGCGGATCTGCCGGTTGACGTTGTACTTCACCGCGTCCAGCAGGCCCGGCAGCAGCAGGGTGCGCAGCGTGGAGCGCTCGTCGTACATCGGGTTGGCCAGCGTGAGGAAGTTCCGGTGGGGATCGTCCGCCGGCAGCCCCAACATGTCGTAAACGCGGGGGTGGATCAGCGAGTGCGTGAGCACCTCGGTGAGGCCCGCGCCGGCCAGCGCCCGCCGGGCGGCCAGCTTCGCCTCCGCCTGGGGGGTGCGGCCTCCCCGGGTCGAGGGCAGCGTCGGCAGCTCCAGCGGGATCTGGTCGTAGCCCTCGCAGCGGGCGATCTCCTCGATCAGGTCGACCTCGATGGCGATGTCGCTGCGCCGGGTCGGCACCACGACGACCAGGATCTCGCCGCCCTCGCCGGCCTGCACCGCCTGCCCGGTCCCCGCCGCGGCCCCGCCGCTCACCGCCGGCGCCTGACCGGCATCCGCCAGCACCTCGGCGTCCACGGTCGCCTCACCGCCGGCACCGGGCGTCGCCCCATGGCCCAGCAGCGCCTCGAGCCGCGCACCGGCCTCCTCCAGCGCGGCCCAGGCGGCGGAAGCCCACGCCCGGTACGACTCCGGGTCGGCGGGCACCGGCGAGACCTGGTGGATGGCGGTCCAGACCGGGCGGCCGCCCAGGTCCTCTCCCGCCTCCTCGCCCGGCTCGGGCGCGCCCTGGGCCAGGTCGGCGACCAGGTCGGCCGGGCGCAGCACCGCCATGCCCAGGCTCGTAAGGTGCTCGGCCATCCGCTCCGGCGACAGCTTCAGCCCGGTGAGGGCGTTGGCCCGGTCGGTGCGCAGCAGGATGACGGGCGGGACCGCCGGGCGCGGGTAGACGTCCACGCAGCCGGCGACCACGGTGCCGCCGGCCAGCCCGGCCATCAGCTGCGCGGCCCGGTCGGCGGCCCGGATGCAGCCGGAGGGGTCGACGCCCTTGGTGAACCGCTTGGACGCCTCGCTGGGCAGGTTGTACCGCAGCGCGGTGCGCCGGTTGTTGATGTTGTCGAAGTGGGCCGACTCGATCAGGATGTCCACCGTCTGATCGGTGACCTCCGACTCCAGCCCGCCCATGACGCCGGCCAGGGCCACCGGCCCCTCGCCGTCGGCGATGACCAGCACGTTCTCGTCCAGCACGCGCTCCTGCCCGTCCAGGGTGGTGAAGCGCTCGCCGGCGCCGGCCCGGCGCACGATGATCTGCCGGCCGCGGATCTTCGCGTGGTCGAAGGTGTGCAGCGGCTGGCCCAGCTCCATCATGACGAAGTTGGCGATGTCCACAATGTTGTTGATGGGCCGCATCCCCGCCGCCCGGATCCGCGCCTGCAGCCAGAGCGGCGACGGGCCGACCTTCACCCCGCGCACCACCCGGGCCGCATAGCGGCTGCAGAGGTCGGGGGCGTCGATGCGCACGGCGATCAGGTCATGCGCGTCCGTGCCCGGCGCGTCCTCGGTGTAGGTCGCGGGCAGGGCGACCTCCCCGCCCACCAGGGCGGCGACCTCCTGCGCCACGCCGATCAGCGACTGGCAGTGGGCGGCGTAGTTGGCCGTCAGGTCCAGCTCCATGATCCAGTCGTTGAGGCCCAGGACCTCGGCCACGTCCATGCCCGGCTCCAGCCCGTCCTCCGGGGGCAGGATCATGATACCGTCGGCGTCGTCGCCCACCTGCAGTTCCACCTCGGAGCAGAGCATGCCGTGGGACTCCACGCCCCGGAGCTTCTTGACCCCCATCTCCATGCCCGGCAGTTTCGAACCCGGCACCGCCGCCGGCACCAGCGCGCCCACCGTGACGTTCTGCGCGCCGGTGACGATCTGGAGCACGTTGCCCCCGCCCACGTCCACCTGGCAGACCCAGAGCGTGTCGGCGTTGGGGTGGCGCTCCAGCGCGACCACCCGGCCCACCACGACCCCCTCCACCCCGGGGTTGGCGGAGACCAGGTTCTCCACCACCACGCCCCGGGCGGTCAGCCGGTCGGCCAGCTCCCGCGGGGAGAGGTCCACAGCCACGTAATCCTTCAGCCAGTTGTAAGAAACCCGCATCTGTGCCGCCTCCCCTCGCCTAGAACTGCCGCAGGAACCGCATGTCGTTGTTGACGAAGTGCCGGATGTCCTCGATGCCGTACATCAGCATCGCCACCCGCTCCGGGCCGTAGCCGAAGGCCCAGCCCGAGACCTCCTCGGGGTCGTAGCCGCCGGCCCGGAGCACGTTGGGGTGCACCATGCCCGAGCCGCCGATCTCGATCCAGCCCGAGCCCTTGCAGGTGCGGCAGCCCTTCCCGCCGCAGAAGATGCAGGAGATGTCCATCTCCGCCGAGGGCTCCGTGAAGGGGAAGTAGGAGGGCCGGAGCCGGATGCCGACGTTCGGGCCGAAGAGACCCCGGGCCATCTCGGTGAGGGCGCCCTTCAGCGAGGCCATGGTGATGCCCCGGTCGATGACCAGCCCCTCGACCTGGTGGAACATCATGGCGTGGGTCGCGTCCTCGAAGTCGCGCCGGAAGACGCGGCCGGGGCAGATGATCTTCACCGGGGTGCGGCCCTTGGCGACCTCCAGCATGTAGCGGATCTGCGTGTTGGAGGTGTGCGTGCGCAGCAGCACCTCGTCGGTGAGGAAGAGCGAGTCCTGCGCGTCGCGCGCCGGGTGGCCCTTGGGAATGTTCAGCGCCTCGAAGTTGTACCAGTCGGTCTCCACCTGGCGGGACTCGGCCACCTCGTAGCCCATGGCGATGAAGATCTCCTCGATGCGGTGGATCACCTGGTTGAGGATGTGCAGGTGGCCCCGCCGGACCGGCTCCCCGGGCAGGGTGACGTCCAGCCGCTCACGCGCGAGCCGGGCCTCAAGCTCGGCGGCGGCCAGGTGCGCCTCCCGGGCGTCGAGCGCTGCGGTGATCGCCTGCTTGATCTCGTTGCCCAGCGCGCCCATCGCCTTGCGCTCCTCGACGGTGGGGAGCTGGCCCAGCCCGCCCAGGACACGGCTCAGGTCCGACTTCTTGCCCAGGTAGCGCACCCGCATCTCCTGGACCGCCCCCACGTCGGGGGCCGCTGCGATGGCGGCGAGCGCCTCGTCGCGCAACTTCAGCAACTGCTCCTTCAACAAGGCCACCTCCGAAAATCAAAATGAGCGCCTTCGTCCCACCAACGGGACGAAAGCGCTCGCTTCCGCGGTACCACCCGAGTTGAGCCCATGCGGGCTCCGCTCTTGACAGGCGCCAGCACGCCGCCCTCCTGTAACGGGAAGGACCCGTCCCCGCCTACTGGGCTTTGACCGTGCCGTTCAGCAGGGCAGCTCCGGAGGGAACTTCACGCGACGGGTGGAGAGCCGGCTTGCAGTCGGGGCACGGCCTCCCTGGACACCACCGCTGTCGGCTACTTTCCTCCATCACAGCCGATTGCCACGTAGACCAAACCTGTGGGGATGAGTATAGCAAATGGCTACTGGACTGTAAAGCGCTTGTAGAGCAAGTAGGCGATGACGGAACCGGTGTGGGAGAAGATGGTCCAGAGCACCTCTGCGGTAGCGGAGTTGTTCACGCCGCCACTCCCTCCCTCTACCCTTGTTCGATTTGTCCGACATCTGGTATTATACCACGCCCGCACCTGTCCCTCAAGGCTTTACAGCAGAAGCGTCATAAAGAGACATCGAACTGAAGGGCGTGCGCCATTCAGGCCTGCTGCCGCAGCGCCTCGTAGACCATGAGCGCCGCGGCCACGCCTGCGTTCAGCGACTCGGTGGGCCCGACCATCGGGATGGAGACCACGCCGTCGGCCTCCTGGCGGGCCAGCGGCGAGGGGCCGGCGCCCTCGTTGCCGATGACGACCGCCGCCCGGGTGAGCGTCGCCTCCCAGGGAGACAGGGCGCCGCCGGCATCCGCCACGTAGATGCGCCGACCCCGGGCCCGCAGCCCCCGCAGGGCCGCGTCGAGGCCCAGCTTCACCACCGGCAGCCGGAAGAGCGAGCCCATCGCTCCCCGCACCACCTTGGGGTTGTAGGGGTCCACCCCGCCCGCCACCACGGCGCCGCCGCCGCCCAGCGCCTCCAGCGTCCGGACGACGGTGCCCAGGTTGCCGGGGTCCTGCAGGTTGTCCAGCACCAGCACCAGCCCCGGCCCCAGGTCGTCCAGTGCCCAGGGCCGCGGCCGGAAGACGCCCACGACGCCCTGCGGGGTCTGGGTGTCGGCGGCCCGCTCCAGGGCTTCCGGCGTGGCACGGTAGAGCGGCACGCCCCGGGCCGACGCCGCGCACAGCAGCTCGGCGCCCCGGGGGCGCTCCGCCAGGTCGGGCGAGTAGAGGAGGTAGGCCACCTCCACCCCCGCCGCCAGCGCCTCCTCGACGAGCCGCACGCCCTCCATGTGGGCGAGGCCCGCCGCCTCCCGCTCCCGGCGCTCCCGGGCGAGGAGGCGGGCCTGTTGAACCAGTCTGTGCTTGGGCCCCAGCGGGGCCTCGTGGCTGCTCATTGCTGCTGCAACATCCTCTCCAGCTGCTTGACGCCCTCTTTGCTCCCCAGCAGCACCAGGTGGTCGCCGGGCTTGATCTGGTCGGTGGCCAGCGGCGCCGCATTGATGTGCTCGCCGGACTTCAGGGCCAGCACCGAGATGCCGAAGCGGGCCCGCAGGTTAGCCTCCCGCAGGGTCAGGCCCTCCAGCTGGGGCGGCGCCTCCATCTCCATGATGGTGTACTCCGGCGAGAGCTCGATGTAGTCGATCTCGCTCCCGGTGAGCAGGGAGTGGGCCACCCGGGCGCCCATGTCGCGCTCGGGGTAGAAGACCCGGTCGGCGCCCACCTTCTCGAGGGTGCGGCCGTGCAGCTCGCTCATCGCCTTGGCCACCACCAGGGGCACGCCCTGCTCCTTCAGGAGGACGGTCGTCAGGATCGAGGCCTCGACGTCGTTGCCGATGGCGACGACGCCGACGTCGAAGTTGCGCAGGCCCAGGGCCCGGAGCGCATCCTCGTCGGTGGAGTCGCAGGCCACGACGTGGGTGAGTTCCGCGGCGAAGTGGTCCACCCGGTCCTGGTTCTGGTCGATGCCCAGCACCTCGTGGCCCATGCGCTGCAGGTGCAGCGCCACGCTGGACCCGAACCGGCCCAGTCCGACCACGACGATCGTCTTGCGGCTCATCCGATCATCACCCGCTCCTCCGGATATTCGATGTGCGCCCGCTCCCGGCGCCGCTGGGCCAGGGCCACGGCGGCGGTGAGCGGCCCGATGCGGCCGATGTACATGGTGAGGGCGATCAGCAGGCGGCCGGGGATACTTAGGTGGGGCGTGACCCCCGTCGTGAGCCCTACGGTGGAAAAGGCCGAGGTGCCCTCGAACAGCACGTCGGCGATGGTGACCGGGTTGCCGGGGTCGGAGACCACGTGGCTCTCGGTCACCAGCAGCAGACCGCCCACGACGACGATGATGGCCATGGCCATCGCGGCGATGGCGATCGCCCTGTCCAGCAGCTCCCGGGGCAGCCGCCGGCCCATCACCTGGATCTCCTCAGTTCCGCGCACGGTCGCCCGCACGGCCAGGATGATCACCGCGAAGGTGGTCGTCCTGATGCCGCCCCCCGTGCCGCCGGGGGAGCCGCCGATGTACATCAGCACGATGGCCACCAGCAGGGCGGCGTAGGCCATCCTCCCCATGGAGATGGACTCAAAGCCGGCAGTACGGAACGTGACCGAGGTGAAGAGGGCGTTGAAGAACTTGTCCGGGAACGGCAGCGGCCCCAGGGTCGCCGGATTGCCGTACTCCAGCGCCAGGATGAGCAGCGTGCCCGCGACCAGCAGCCCGCCCGTGACCACCAGCACGATCTTGGTCTGCAGGGCAAAGCGCTCCCACCGCCGCTGGCGCCACACGTCCTGCATCACGATGAAACCTATCCCGCCGAGCAGGATCAACCCGGCCACGACCAGCAGAATGAACGGATCCCGGTTGAAGATGCGCAGCGACTGAGATGTGAGGTCGAAGCCCGCGTTGTTGAAGGCGGTGATCGCGTGGAACACCCCAAAGTAGAGCGCCTGCCCGGGGGGGTAGTAGGCGAGGAAGCGCAGGGTGAGCAGCGCGGCGCCCACCGCCTCGACGATCAGGGTGGTCGTGATGATGCTGCGGGTCGTCTTCACCACCCCGGCGATGGAGAAGGAGCCGAGGGCCTCCTGCATCATCAGCCGCTCCTGCAGCCCGATGCGCCGGCCCGTCACCAGGAACATCATCGTGGAGAGGCTCATGATGCCGAGGCCGCCCGCCTGGACCAACAGCATCAGGACGACCTCACCGAAGGTGCTGAAGGTAGTCGCCACGTCCACCACCGCCAGCCCGGTGACGCAGACGGCCGAGGTGGCCATGAAGAGGGCGTCCACCAGCGTGAGCTGCTGCCCCGGCTCGTGAGCGATCGGCAGGGCGAGCAGGATGGTGCCCGTGAAGATCATCAGTGCGAAGCCAAGGGCCAGGGCCTGCGGCGGGGTGAACGATGGCGCCCTCCGGCGCTGCTCCAATGCCATGCTCCGCCCTCCCCGCTACTCGCCCTGCAGCCGGGTGATGCCCCCGGCCGACCCGATGACCACCATCACGTCGCCCTCGGCGATGCGCTCCTGGGCGCGGGGCGAGACGATCACCCGGTTCCCCCGCTTGATGGCCATCACGTTCAAGCCGTAGCGGTGGGGCAGGTCCAGCTCCTGCAGGCTCCGGCCCAGCACCATCCTGGGCGGCGTGATCTCGGCCATGCCGTACTCGTCGGAGAGGCGCACGTAGTCGATGATGCCGCCCGTGGCGATGTTGCTGGCCACGCGGATGCCCATGTCGCGCTGGGGGTAGACGACCCGGTCGACGCCCAGGTGCTTCAGGATGCGTCCGTGGGCCTCGTCCTGCGCCTTGGCCACCAGGTGCGGCACGCCCATGTCGCGGCAGTTGAGGACGGTGATCACGCTGGCCTCCACGTTGTCGCCGATGGCCACGACTACGGTATCGAACTCGTTGATGCGCAGGGCCCGGAGCGCGGCCGGGTCGGTGCAGTCGGCCCGGACGACGCGGCTCAGCACGGGCGCCAGCTCGTCCACCCGGGCCTCGCTCACGTCCACCGCCAGCACGTACTGGCCCATCTCGACGAGCACCCGGGCCACGCTGGCACCGAAACGCCCGAGTCCGATTACCGCATATCGCTTGCGCATCGTCGCTGCTCCCTTCGCTGACGGGTGAGTGCCCGGTGTCGCTAGCACCCAATATACTCCAACTCCGGACAAGTGGAAAGCCCACCCGGGAAGGGTGGGCGTGAGGAACGATGTTACAGGCTGGCCTTGGCCTTCTCCACCAGGGCGGAGAAGCCGGGGGCGTCGTTGACGGCGATGTCGGCCAGGACCTTGCGGTTCAGCTGCACGCCGGCCTTGCTGAGGCCGTTCATGAACTGGCTGTAGGACAGGCCGTTCATGCGGGCAGCAGCGTTGATCCGGGCGATCCAGAGCCGCCGGAAATTGCGCTTCTTCTGCCGCCGGTCGCGCCGGGCGTAGTAGAGCGCCTTCATCACGGTCTCGTTGGCGGGGCGGAACAGCTTGCTCTTGCCGCCCCAGTAGCCCTTGGCCAGCTTCAGGATCTTCTTATGACGAGCACGGGTGGTCTTCCCGGCCTTGATGCGCGCCATGTTGCTCTCCTCCTCTATCTCGTCCGGAGCCCCGCCCCGGAGCGGTGAACTCTGAATGGACTAGTGGGGCAGGATCTCGCGGATATTCTTCTGGAACGCCTTGGAGAGGACGAGGTTCCGCTTCAGGGCCCGAATCCGGTTCTCCCGCTTGTGGGTGTTCTTGTGGTGCTTGTTGGTGGGGTAATGCTTGACCAGGCCGCTGCCGGTCAGCTTGAAGCGCTTGGCAGCGCCGCGATGGGACTTCATCTTGGGCATGGTCGGGTATTCCTCCTTATTGCTCTTGGCCCTGCTGGGCGGTCCTGGGTTCGAGGTTGGCCTTCGGGGCCAGGATCATGACCATGTTCTTGCCTTCGAGCTTGGCCGGGCGTTCGACGACGCAGATGTCCTTCACGGCCTCCAGCAGCCGGTCGAGGACCTCCTTGCCCAGTTCGGCGTGGACGACCTCGCGGCCCCGGAACATGATCGTGGCCTTGACCTTATCCCCGTCCCGCAAAAAGGACTCGGCCTGGCGCCGCCGGACCGCGAAGTCGTGCTCCTCGATGTTCGGCCGCATCTTGACCTCTTTGATGGTCACGACCTTCTGCTTCTTCCGAGCCTCGCGCTCCCGCTTCGCCTGCTCGTACTTGTACCGGCCATAGTCCATGATCTTGCAGACCGGCGGCTTGGCGTTGGGTGCGACCTCCACCAAGTCGAGGCCCCGCTCCTCCGCGATGCGGAGCGCCTCGCGCGGCGAGAAGACGCCCAGCTGCTCGCCCGTCTCCGATACAAGCCGAACCTCGCGAGCCCTGATCATCTCATTGACCCGGACCTGTTCCTTGATACACCGACACCTCCTGAATGCGTTTTAACGGGCATCCTCTTCTTCCGAAACACAGCAGAAACGGGTGGCCGAAGGCCACCCGTATCCAAAGCTGAGCAGGCTGCGCCGCGCATAAGGCGGCGACCCGATCACTCAACCTCGAAACCGTACCGACAACCGGCCGTACGGTGAGAAGCGGTGGCTTCTGCTTCTGAGGTTCCCGTCTTCACTTGCGTTGGTAAGCGTACCACGACGAACACAGGTTGTCAAGCATAGCCACTGCTCTCGGAGCGCCGCATTTCGGCTCGTCCGGAGGCCAGCGCGCTCGCGGGCCGCGCGCGGCAGGTGACAGAAACAGGATGCACGCCGGCAAGCGCCTGTGGACAGAATAAGAGACCGAATGACACCTTGTAGATCGCTTGAACGAAGATCCGGATGAGGGATCCTGCCGCGTGCGAGGAACTCGCCCGTGAACCGCAGGCGGCAGACATGAGCGCGGGCGATGCGACTCGGTCCGGCGAGATGGTTCTCAGTCTTGAGCGCAGGCACCGGTCATGCGCGAAGGCTTCAGAGATCAGCGAGGGACTCAGGCGTGAACGAGGGCTTCCATGTTGAGCGAAAGCTTCCGTCATGAGCGTAGGCTTCCGCCACAAACGAGGCTCCCGCCGTGAGCGAAGGCTTCCGCCATGAGCGAAGGCTTCCGCCATGAGCGAAGGCTTCCGCCATGAGCGAAGGCTTCCGCCACGAGCGAAAGCCCCAGTCGCGAACGAAGGTACCACTTCTGAACGAAGGCTCAAGTGAGGGATCGCGTGATGAGGCGGCGGACCCGACTTCTTGTCTGCACCCTTCTGACTGCCGCGCTCTGCTGCGGCGCACCGCGGCTCCCGGCCATGGCCGCTCCGGCGCCCACCCCGCCGGCCCCAAGTGCAGAGAGCACGAGCAACCCGGTGAAGAAACCCGCTGACCCGGGCAGAGACGCCCGGTTCAAGGACGCGCCGAAGCCAGCGAGGTCGCCCCGGCAGGTGGAGTCGCCCAAAAACAGCAGCCCGCCCAGGGCAGGGGAGAAGGCAGATTCAGGGCAGTCGACTCGGCCTGGCGAGTCCTCCCAGCCGGGGGAACCGGCCCAGCCCGAGGCGCAGCCCGAAACCGAGAAGCCCCCGAAGCCCGACCTGACGCCCCGGCTCAGGGAGATCTACGAGCGCCGCGCCCAGCGGTTCGTCACCGGCCCGGCTGGGCCGTCGCTGAAGGACGACTTCCTCCTGGAGCGGCGGACGGCGCAGTGGGCGCTGCAGCACGAGGAGGGCAAGTACCGGTACGTCGAGGCCTGGGCCCGGGAGCGCGGGGTCAAGTTCGTCGAGGCCAAGACCGAGATCTGGGTCAAGGAACTGAAGGTCACCGAGGACCGCGCGCGGTTCTACGTGGCCCAGTCCCTGATGCTCGGCTACCAGTACCCGGGCGAGGAGGCCGTCAACCGGTTCGGCGTGGGCAGCCGGCACATCATCGAGCTGCACCGGACGGCGGATGACCGCTGGCTCATCGGCCTGGAGTGGTACTCCGACCCCCTGGGCGACGAGACCGAGACGCCGGCGGAGACGCCGAAGCGGAAACCGTCAACCGGCCGGGTGCCACAGGTCCTGGCGGGCCTTCTCGCACCGACGGCCGAAGCCACCGCCCTTTCGACGGCAGCCTCGGCCGGCCGGCTCGACCTGGCCTACCGCTACGACCGGGAGGGCGCCGTCAGGTACATGGACACGTACTGCGGCCTGGCGGCGGGCTGCGGCAACGGCAACAAGTACAACACCAAGTTCCGCAACTACATGGGCGAGGGGGGCGACTGCGCCAACTTCGTCTCCCAGGCCCTGCGCCACGGCGGCAAGATCCCGGTGCCCTACTTCACCCGGGTCGACGGCCTGGTCTCGCACCTGCGGTACACGGGAAAGGCCGACCTGGTGGCGAAGGGCGACTTCGCCACCGTGTGGCGGATCGCGGCCGGCAAGCCCGACGGCTTCCGCTCCTTCGTCCGGCCCGGTGACGTGCTGGCGTACCAGTACAAGGACAAGATGGCCCACGTGGCGCTGATCACCGGCTTCGACAGCCGGGGCTACCCGCTGGGCAACTCGCACACCGCCGACCGGTACCACGTCCCCTTTGACCTGGGCTGGGACCGGAAGACGATCTACTGGTTCGTGCAGATGCGGGACTAGTCGCCGGCGGCGGCCGCGGGCTTCTCCTCGCCCAGCTCGCGGGAGCGCTCGGTCGCCCGGGCGATGGCCCTGACCAGCGCCTCGGTGAAGCCCGCCTCCCGCAGGACCCTGAGGCCTGCCGCGGTCGTCCCGCCCGGGGAGGTGACCTGCTCGCGCAGCACCGCCGGATCGGCGCCGGTGGCGGCCAGGGTCATGGCGGCGCCCTTCAGCGTCTGCAGCGTCAGCGCCCTGGCCACGTCGGGCGCGAGGCCCACCGCCTGACCGGCCTCGATCATCGCCTCGACGATCAGGTAGACGTAGGCCGGCCCGCTGCCGGAGAGGCCGGTCACGGCGTCCATCTGCTCCTCGGGCACGGTGAGCACCTGCCCGACGCTGCCCAGCATGGCGGTGACCAGCGCCATCGCCTCGGGTGTCGCCGCGCTGCCCGCGCAGATCGCGGTGGCCGACTCGCCCACCTGGCAGGATGTGTTGGGCATCGCCCTGACCACCATGACGCCGGGCGTCACCCGCTCCTCGATGAACCGGGTGGTGATGCCCGCCGCCAGGGAGAGCAGGATCTGCCCCTTCCGGCAGCGCCTGCCGACCTCCGCCAGCAGCCCGGCCACGTCCTTCGGCTTGCAGGCCAGCACCAGCACCTGGCAGACGTCGGCCACGTAACCCTTGCTGCCCGCCGTGCGCACGCCGTAGCGCCGGGCCAGCTCGTTCAGCCGCTCCCGGTCCGAGCGGTTGCTGACCAGCACCTGCTCGGGCCTTACGATGCCGGCATTCAGCATGCCCCGAATCAGCGCCTCGGCAATGGCGCCCGCACCCAGGAAGCCCACGTTTCCCGTCAGCATCCGCTCCACCTCCTCCAGGCCACGCACCGGCCAGAAACAACGGGCCCTTCGCCCCTCCATCGGAAGGGCGAAGGGCCTCTGGCCTCTCCGCGGTACCACCTTCATTGGCCGCTGTGAAGCGGCCCGCTCGTCCGGGTCTGACAACCCGTGGCCGACGGTAACGGCTGGCCAGGCCGGGACGGCTCCTCGCCGCCGGCTCCGGGGCGGGTTCGAGCGGCTCACGCCGACCCGGGCTCTCAGCGCCGCCACGGTGGCGGGCCCGGGCTCTCTGCGCGGCGGAGGGGCGCTCTACTCTTCCCCATCGTCGCCTTTCGGTATTGAGTGCATCTTACCAGCGCAACCGGGCCGCGTCAAGTCGTTTTCTCCTTTAAAGCGCGCAAGGATCTGCTGACCCGGATGAACTCCTGCTGCAGGGCCTCGGCCTCCTCCTCCTTCGGGGCGGCCAGCGCTGCGCTCAACTGCGCCAGCCGGGCCTCCAGCAGCAGGATCTCAGCGGCCGCCTCCGGCCGCTCCCGGGCCTCGCCCCGCTGCACGAACTCCTCGTAGGTGCCGGCGAAAGCCTCCAGCCGCCCGCCCTCGATGTGCAGGATGCGGCTGGCCAGCCGCTGGACCAGGTACCGGTCGTGGGAGACGAGGATCATGGTGCCCGGGTAGTCGGCCAGGGCCTCCTCCACCCGCTCCCGGGAGGCCAGGTCGAGGCCGTTGGTGGGCTCGTCCAGCACGAGGAGGTCGGGGTCCGCGAGCAGCAGCTTGGCTACCGCGAGCCGCACCTTCTCGCCCCCGGAGAGCACCGAGACGGGCTTGTGCACCTCCTCTCCCCGGAAGAGCAGGCAGCCCAGCAGGGTGCGGACGCGCGCTTGGTCGGGAGCGGAGTTGCCGCCGCTGGCCTCCTGCAGCACGGTGTTCCGGGGGTCGAGGTCCGCCAGCTGCTGGTCGAGGTAGCCCACGCGGACCGGCGCCACGTGCAGGCGGCCCTCGGTGGGTGCCAGGCCGCCGGTGAGCAGACGGACCAGCGTCGTCTTCCCGCTGCCGTTGGGGCCGATCACGGCCACCCGGTCGCCGCGCTGCACATAGAACGAGGCGCCCCGGAACAGCCAGCGCCGTCCGTCGTACGTGAAGCCCAGGCCCTCGGCCAGCACCAGGTTGCGGGCCACATCGGTTCCGCCCCGCAGGGCGAGGCTGATCCGCTCCTGCTCCCGGGGCTTCTCCACCTTCATCCGCTCCAGCCGCTTCTCCCGCGCCTTGACCGTGCGCATGTGGTTGCGGGCCATGTTCCGGTCGATGCCCTTCTGGAACACGCTGGCGGTGGGATCGGGCTTGGCGGTGTGCGCCCGGTTCGCCCACTCCCGCTCCCGGCGGATCGCCGCCTCCAGCTGTCGCTTCATCTGCAGGTACTCCCGGTACTCGGCGTCGGCCCGCTCCCGCTCCGCCTGCTTCTGCCGGGCGTAGGCCGTGTAGTTGCCCGGGTACTCCTTCAGCCGTCCGCCCTCCAGCTCCAGGATGCGGGTGACCACCTGGTCCAGGAACCAGCGGTCGTGGCTCACCAGCAGCACGGCGCCCCGGTAGCGGCAGAGGACGTCCCGCAGCCAGTCCATCCCCTCGGCATCCAGGTGGTTGGTGGGCTCGTCGAGCAGGAGCAGCTCCGGCGACCGGGCCAGCACCTGCGCCAGCGCGGCCCGGGTCCGCTGTCCGCCCGAGAGCGCCCTTGCCGGGCGGCGCAGCATGGCCCGGTCGATGCCGCAGCGGCCCAACAGGTCGGCCGGCAGATGCCCCAGCGGGTCGCCGAGGGGACGGTCGGGGTCCCACGGGTCCGCCTGGCTCAGGTAGGCCCGGGTGATCCCCGGGCGGCCCCAGTGCAGGGCTCCGCCGTCGGGCGTGAGCTCGCCGGCCAGGATGCGCATCAGGGTGGACTTGCCAGAGCCGTTCAGCCCCACCAGCCCCACGCGCTCGCCCCGCGCCAGGTCGAAGCTCACGCCGTCCAGAATCGTCCGATCGGCAAACTCCTTCCGCAGGTCGCGGACTTGCAGCGTCATCAAGGTGAACCGCCTCCTCCTTCGTGGTCGGGGCGGTCCCGCTCACGGGCACAGCAAAACAGGACCACGGGCCCTCCCGTGGTCCTGGTCTCCGCGCAGGGGATACCAAGTGCAATGCAGACGCCAGCAGGCGCCACCGTGACGGGACCGCTTCAAAGCCGCGCCCGGCCCGCCGGCGGAACGGCCGGTGGTGCGGGCGCCGTATGCAGCTTAGAGAGCGGTCGTCCTCTTCACGGTCTTGTACCTCCGCCTTTGGCAACAGATTTCGTAACCAGTGTAGGGGTCGCGCGCCTGGAAGTCAAGGGCGGGCGCTCGCCGGGATGCGTCAGGCCGCGGCGGCGCCCGTCGGATGGGACGCTGAGACCGCCATGATAGCACAGAACACACCGCGCAGTCTGCCGAAGACCGTCGGTGTGTTCTGTGCTCTGCCCGGTATGCTACTTCTCCTTCGGCGCCGCGAACCGGGCCAGGAAGATCGAGAACTCGTAGAGCCCGTACAGCGGCACCAGGAAGATCACCATCGAGATCACGTCGGGCGGCGAGAGCACGGCCGCCAGGATCATGATCGCCAGGAAGGCGTACTTGCGCACCCGGCTCAGGAAGTGGTGGGTGACCAGCCCGAGGCGGGCCAGGATCAGCACCACCAGCGGCAGCTCGAAGGCGATGCCCAGGGGGTTGCAGATCCCCAGGATGAACGAGACGTAGTTGCTCGGGGTGATCGCCTCGACGACCCCCACGCCCTGGGCCATCGACTGGAAGAACTGCTTGGTGATGGGCACCACCACGAACCAGCCGAACGCCCAGCCCGAGAGGAAGAGCGCCGTGGCAAACGGCAGGCCGATGTAGAGCAGCCGCTTCTCGCCCGGCGTCAGGGCGGGCAGGATGAAGGCCACGATCTGGTAGAGGACCACCGGGAAGGCCAGCACCAGCCCCAGGATGATGGCCAGCTTGAACTGGGTCAGGAACGTGTCGCCGAACGTATACTGGATCAACTGCACGCCGTCGGCCTTCGCCTGGTCCATGATGTACTTGAAGACGGGCTGCGAGATGAAAACCGAGACGATGACGCCCACCACCACGGCGATCAGCGCCTTGATGATCCGCTCCCGCAACTCGGCCAGGTGCTCGACGAGGGTCTGCTCTCTGTCCTGCATGCTCCATACTCCCCATTCCACGCGGCTCCTGCGGTTCGGGCCGATCCACCTACCCCTGAAGTGTAGCCTGACCACGAGGGAAGCGTCAACCCACCGCCAGGGCCACGTGCGGGGCGAAGGCGGCGGCGCGGCAGCCGCCTTCTCTGGTCCCGCCCCCCCGGTTGAATGCTGCCTCAATTACAGAACGGCCTGCACCGCAGTTGCGTCAGGTATATATGGGAAGGTTTCGGCCGCTGCGGCGGCCGGAGCGAAGGGGGTAGACCCGTTGGCTGCCATGCACGAACAGCAGAGGCGACCGGCGCTGCTGTCGGGCCGGACGTGGCTGGCGCTCGTGCTCGTCCTGGGGCTCGCGGTCTGGTACTGGTCGCAGAACCTGTCTCCGACCGCCCGGGCGACCGCGGCCGCCCACCGGTTCTGGTCGGCGGCGGTGCGCGGGGACGCGTCCACGATCGAATCCATGCTGGCCGACGAGGCCGACTTCACCCCGGCCGACGTGATCCGGGCCAACACGGGCCTGCGGTACGACCGCCAGAAGGTCGCCGTCCTGTGGGTCAGAGGGCCCAGCCCGACGGGGACGGAGGTCCTCGTCGTCTCGAGCCTCTCGGATCCCCGGGAACCCACGCGCAGCGTCCTCGGCCGGAGCCTCGCGCTGAAGCGGGTGAACGGCACCTGGAAGGTCACCCGGCAGGGAACCTCCTTCACCTACTGAGCGGCGGCCCTCCAGCGAACCCCGAGGCGGTGCGCCAGGACGGCCGCCAGCCGGTCGGCCTGGTCGGCGCTGCCGAAGGTCTTGATCCCGTGGTGCACGCGCTCCACGAAGGTGCAGAGTTCGGCCTGGGTGGGGTTGGCCGGGTCGGCGGCGACCCGCTTGAGGTTGTTCAGCACGACCGGCTTGGCCATGATCTTCAGGGTGGGAGTCAGCAGTTCGATCGCCGCGGCGGTCCAGGCGGGGAGGCGGTCGTCGCCGGGGGTCCGGAAGGCCATCACCCGCTCACCCTCGTCAGGATGAACTCGCAGACCTCGTCTCCCTTGCCGCCGATGCAGCTCCGCTCCTGGGCGCCGAACTCGACTCCCAGCCCCTCCGAGAGCACCCCTGAGATCAGGCCCGCCTCCACGAAGCAGATCGGGCGGCCCTCCGGCTCGGCCCCGTGGCAGCCCACGCATTCGGCGATGGAGACCGTGACGGCGCCGTCCTCGCCGGCGGCGTGCCGCACCAGCCCCATGCCCAGCCTGTAGTAGAACTCCGCGAAGCTGGCCATCACGTCGTCGAGGCTACCTGCGGCGATGCGGCCGCGCCGCACCAGGGCGCGGCCCATCGAGAGCCCCGCCATATACTGCACCTGGTCCTGCTCCTCCCCCTCGATCCCCAGCGCCTCGGTGAGGCTGTCGAAGCCGAGCAGGCGGAAGAGCTGGAACGCCTCGGAACTGACGGCGTCGCCGAGCACCGGACGGACCTTGTCCATATCTCATCATCTCCTTGTCAGCCAAACCTGCCATTATCTAAGCAGTTACAAGTCGAAAGTGTAGTGACGCACGTCACCTCGACCCCGAAGCACGGGAAAGCCGCCCCCCGCTGACGGAGAACGGCTCGCCGAGTGCAAGTGAAACGGGATGACCCATCCTCCATCGAGCCGGTGATGCGGCCGCTCTCCCGGGCGTAACTGTAACGCGATGAGCCACCCTCCAACCCGGGGTGGCTCATGGAGTTTCACTTTGCGTTTCAACCAGTGCGCGATGGGAGGCAGCCAGCCCGGCGAACGGGCGCAAGCCCCCCTTGCACCCCTCGGAACACCACAGACTGCGGCATCGAGTCGGTGATGCGGCCGCTCACCCGGGCGCAACTGTAACGCGATGAGCCACCCTCCAACCCGGGGTGGCTCATGGAGTTTCACTTTGCGTTTCAACCAGTGCGCGATGGGAGACAGCCAGCCCGGCGAACGGGCGCAAGCCCCCCTTGCCCCCCCTCGGAACACCTCAGACTGCGGACTCGAGTCGGTGATGCAGCCGCTCACCCAGGCGCAACTGTAACGCGATGAGCCACCCTCCAGCCCGGGGTGGCTCATCGCTTTTCCCTGGAAACCTGAGCCGCCCCCCGATGACGGAGGGCGGCTTGCATCTGCGGGTATGGAGCGCTCGGCAGCAGCAACGAACGCGAACGGCGACGACGGCGGTGCGCACGACGATGGCATCCCTGCCCCCGTCACCAGCGGTGCGTTACCCCAGCTCCAGCGAACCGCCCAGCAGCTTCAGCAGCAGGTCCGCGGCGCCGTGCGCGTCGCGGATGTTGGCCATCTCCGCCCCCGTCCCCTGGTAGCGGACGGGGATGTCGATCACCGCCGTCGGCACGCCCGGGCCGACGGAGACCACGGCGCGCCCCTCGCTGTCGGTGGGGCTCACCGCCCGCTGCAGCGGGATCGCCCCGGCCTCGGCCACGGCGGCAATCCGCTCCGCCAGGCCGTGGTGCGCCACGTAGCCGGAGTCCTTGAGCCGCAGGGACGGCCCGCCGCCGAGGCGGGAGGCCACCTGCCGGACGCCCGGCTGGTCGCCGCTCAGGGCCGAATCCACCAGCAGGGCCAGGTCGGGTTCGGCGCCGAAGGCCGCCACGGCGGCCCCGCGCGGTGCGACCTCGCCCTGGGACGTGAAGGCGAAGACCACCGTGTGCGGGCACTCCCGGAGGTGCTCCGCCACCTCCAGCAGCACGGCGCAGCCGAGCCGGTTGTCCAGGTTCGGCCCGACCAGCCGGTCGCCCCACACCTCCACCGGGCCCGCCAGGGTGCAGATGTCACCCAGGGCGACCTTCGCCAGCGCCTCCTCCTTCGAGGCGGCGCCGATGTCGCAGAAGAGCTTCTTGAACGAGACCTCGCCGTCGCCGTGCTCGCACTGCAGCACGCCGGTGGCGCCGCTGCCCCACTCGACCCGCCTGCCCACCAGGTGATAGGCCTTCAGCCCGCCCACGGGGGCCAGGTAGATGAGCCCCTTCTCGCTCACGTTGAGGGCGATGGCCCCCGGGGTGTCCATGTGGGCGGAGAGCAGCACCCGGCGGCCGCCCTCGCGGCCCTTCCGCACGGCCAGCAGGTTGCCGAACCGGTCGCTCCGCACCTCGTCCACATATGAGGTGATCATGGCGCGCAGGGCGTCGGCCACCCGCTGCTCGCGGCCCGACGGTCCCCAGATCGCAGCCAGCTGCTGCACACGCTCCCGCAACTTCTCGCTCATGGGCGGAAATCCCCCTTCTCGACGCTCTCCAGGAATCGCCGAACCAGCTGCACCGCGCCGTCCACGTCGTCCAGGTGGCAGAGGGCGGCGTTGGTGTGGATGTAGCGGCAGGGCACCGAGATCGTGCAGGCGGGCACCCCTTCACGCGAGAGGGCGATGGCGCCGGCGTCGGTGCCGCCGGAGGTCAGGCGCCGGTGCTGGTAGCGGATCTGATGGAGCCGGGCCAGGCGCACCAGCTCGTCCCAGACCCGCTTGTGGGGGATGCCGGCTGCGTCCATCAGCGAGATCACCGGCCCCTCCCCCATGTTGGTGATGGTGTCGAAGGGGTCGACCCCGGCCACGTTGGCCGAGCCGGTTCCCTCCAGCGCCAGGGCCACGTCGGGCTTCAGGTGGAAGGCCGCGGCCTTCGCCCCCCGAAGGCCCACCTCCTCCTGCACGGTGAAGGCCCCCAGCAGCGTGATGCCGGGGAAGTCGTACTCCAGCAGCACCCGGGCCAGCACCGTGCAGCCCACCCGGTCGTCCAGGGCCTTGCCCTTGGCCACCCGGTCGCCCAGCAGCTCGAACTCGGTCGCAAAATAGACCGGCTCGCCGGGCTCGATGCCCAGGGCCTCCACCTCCGCCCGGGAGCGGCAGCCCAGGTCGACGTACATCTCGTCGAAGGGCACGACCCGCCTGCGCTCCTCGTCGCTGCTCAAATGCCAGGCCTTCACCCCGATCACGCCGGGGATGCGCCGGTGGGTCAGCCAGACCTGCCGGCCGGGCAGCACCCGGTCGTCCAGGCCGCCCACCTTCTTCAGCGACACGTAACCGTCGTCGGTGATCTCCCCCACCAGGAAGCCCACCTCATCCATGTGGGCATCCAGCATCACCCGCACGGGCCCCGATCCCTTCCGGACGATCAGGTTGCCCATGGGGTCGGACCACATCTCGTCGACCCGCGGCGCCAGGACCTCCTTGAGGAGGTCGCGGACCTCCCCCTCGTCACCTGAGACGCCGCAGGCGTTGGACAGCCGCTCTAGTAGCATCGCAACTCCTCCACGAAGGCCTGATCGATCCGCGCCACCACCTGCGCCAGCAGCCGGCCCGCCTGCCGGATGTCGGCCACGTCCACCAGCTCCACCGGCGTGTGCATGTACCGGAGCGGGATCGAGATGATGCCGGTGGCCACCCCGCCCCGCACCACCTGCATGCCCCAGGCGTCGGTGCCCGAGGGGCCGGACATGACCTCCAGGTGGTAGTCGATGCCCACGTCTTCGGCCACCTGCCGCATCAGCTTCACCAGTTTCGGCGTGCAGTTGGGCCCCACCCCGATGGTGGGACCGCCGCCCAGCGGGAAGGAGTCCTTCTCGCTGCCGGGGTGGCGGGCGAAGGTGACGTCGACCGCGAAGGCGATGTCGGGCTGCAGGGCATTCGTGGCCGCCACGGCCCCGGGGTAGCCGCCGAACTCCTCGCCTACCGAGCCCACCGCGTAGAAATCGGCGGTGTGGCGCAGCGTCTTCAGCTCCTCCAGGGCCACGGCCAGGGCCGCCTGGCTCGCCCGGTTGTCCAGGTAGCGGCTGGAGATGCGCCCGTTCTGCAGGATCCGGAACTGGTACCGGGGCAGGACCGGGTCGCCGACCCGGATCAGGTCACGCACCTCGGCCTCCGGCAGGCCGGTGTCGATGTAGAGCTCCTCCACCGGGACCAGCCGCTTGCGCTCCTCAGGGCTGGTCACGTGCGGCGGCTTTGAGCCCACGACGCCGGGGAGGACCCGGCGGCCGTGTACCTCCATCTCCTGCGCCATCAGGAGCCGGCGGTCCACCCCGCCCACCGGGGTGAAGCGGATGTAGCCGCCGGGCTCGATCGCGGTCACCACGCCGCCGATGGAATCGATGTGGGCCGCGGCCATCACGCGCGGCCGCGGCTCGGGGCCGTCGCCCCGCTTGAGCCCGATGTAGCTCCCCAGGCGGTCGAGCCGGGCCTCGTCCACCAGCGGCTCCCACGCCCGCAGGAGGTACTCGGCCACCGCCCGCTCCCGCCCGGTGATGCTGCTCAACCGGGTCAGTTCCGCCAGATGTCCGGTGATGTCCAACGTACGGTCGTCCCTTCTGTTCAGTCTGCGCTTAACCAATTCGCCGTCAGGGCCGCCGGTCTCCTGTCGCCTGCCAGTTTTCGTCGCTGCGCACGGCGATCCCGTGCCGCCGGAGCAGCGCTGCCGTCACGCCGGCACCCGGTGTGGTCGACCCGCTGAAGGTGCCGTCGTAGATGGCCTCCGTGCCGCACGACGGGCTCCGCTCCTTCAGGACCGCCTCGGTCGCCCCGACCGCCTGCGCCAGGCGCAGCGCCTCCCGCGCGCCGGCCAGAAACTGCGCCGTCACGTCCTCCCCGGCGCGGTTCACCACGCGGGCCCTGCCGTCCAGCACGTCGTCCCCGTCTCCGCCCACGATCTCCGCCGGCAGGCGCGGGGTGGGCAGCCCGCCCAGCTGCTCCGGGCAGACAGGCACCGCCTGCCCCCTCCGGATCAGATCCACGATCTCCGCCTGCTCCTTGGTGCCCTGGTCGTACCGGCAGCGGCACCCGACGAGGCAGGCGCTCACCAGGATCATGCGCTTCATCGCCTCCCGCCCTAGTCTCCCGCAACCATTTCGCAGGGAAACGCCCCGTCTCCTACCTCTGCGGCGGGAGTCGGCGGAAGTGGGAAACCAACCGCGGTACGACCCCCGGAGAACCTTTCTGCGTGCAGCCCGGTCTATTGGGATGAGTTGCCTGCATTCACACGCAGCCGTATCGGATGGCGCGGAGAGGAGGAAGCACGTGCGGATCAGGTCCCTCGCAGCAGCGCTCCTGCTGGCGTCGGCCCTCGCCGGGTGCAGCCCCGGGGCAGACAGCCCACCGACGCCGGCGGAGGCCGAGTCGGGCTTTGCGGTAAGCGGTGAACTGAAGCTCTATCCGAGCTCGCCCAGGTGAGCCAGGGTGCCCCTACCTACCTGTCCTCGCCCCGCAGCTACGACCTGACGCCGCAGCAGCCGGTCTACGGCCTGGGGCATCACTTCACGTTCCCCGATTGGGGTCAGGTGGACGTCGTGCGCCAGCTCGCCGGGAAGCCCCTGCGTGTGCACCTGGCCTGGGACGGCGGCGAGCAGTTCCTGGAGGTGCCGCCCGAGGCCATCCGCGTGACGCAGGAGGACGAGCCCCGGCGGCTGCCGAACGACCCGGATCTGTTCAGTTTCCCCACCCATCCCGCCTTTGTCGATCACCTGCCGTACTCGGAAGGCCGCTACCTCTCGCGGGCGAGCGGCGTGACGGCCGCCGAGCTGCTGGCGTGGTACCGGGCAGAAATGCCGGCGCAGGGATGGGAATCCCTGCCCGCGCATGACCGGGCGCTGCTGTTCCGGAAGGGGGAGATGTTCCTCAGCCTCTCCGCGGCGGATGAACCGGATGGGATGGCCGCCATGTGGTCGCACATGCGCCCGACCGCCGAGGTCTCCGAGGAGGCTGCGATCCGAATCGCCAGGGCCAGGTACCCGGAGAATGCGGCGAACCAGTGGGCGGCAGCCTACCGCGCAGATGGCGCCGGCCCCGGCACGGAGTCTCCCGCATGGGAGGTGAAGGGCCGCCTGGTGGGCAAGGGAGAGGTAACCGCCTGGGTGGACGCCGTCACCGCCGAGCTGCGGGTTGCGGAATAGCCGCGCGCAAAGCCCCGCCGACCTGGCGGGGCCGTTTCGTTCCTGCGGGCTTACAGCTTGGCCTTGTTCCCCTCCCAGTACTTGAGGAGCGGGTAGGAGTTGATGGGCTTCCAGTTGCTGTCGTAGATGCCGAAGTGCAGGTGGTCGATGAACTTGCCGTAGGTGCCCTCGGGGCCTTCGCCGGTGGAGCCCACGTAGCCGAGCAGCTGGCCCTTCTTGACCCGCGCCCCCTCGTAGAGGCCGGGCGCGTAGCGGCTCAGGTGGGCGTAGTAGAAGTAGTAGCCGGGGTGGTCGTCCAGCTCGATAGTGACGCGGTAGCCGCCGAGGGTGTTCCAGCCGTACCGGACGATCTTGCCGGAGGCCACGGCGACGATGGGGGTGCCGTAGGGGGCGGGGATGTCGGTGCCCTCATGGCCGAAGGTCACGCCATCCCAGTAGCGGGAGGCGCCCATGGTGTCGGCGTAGGCGTAGTAGGTGGCGCCCTGGGGGAACGGGAAGACGTAGGTCGGGTCGGCGAACGGGGAGTCGGGCCTGGGATTCGGATTGGTGGCGCTCGTCGGGGCCGGCTGGTACCCGTTCGTCACCGTGAGCGTGGCGTTGGCGTAGGAGACCTGGGCGCCGAGGCGCACCGCCAGCCAGTAGCCCGGCACCATGGCCTGGCCGTTCTTCAGGTAGGGCGCCACGGTGGCCCAGACCGCCTTGTCGTTCTGGAAGGCCAGGGTGTTGCCGATCCACATGGTCAGCCAGTATCCGGGCTTGGAGACGGTGATCATCTTGCTCGTGGCGTCGTAGCTCACCTTGTAGCCCAGGCTCTCCGCAAAGGGCCGCACGGCCACCATGAGCTGGCCGTTCACCATCTCGGGCTGGACGCCGGCCACGGTGGTGCCGTTGGTAACTACCGTGTACGTGGCTGCTCCGGCCGGTGCCGGCAGCGCACCGAGGCAGGCCGCGAGGGCGAGAGCCGCTATGATCCGCCGTCTCCGTGAATGCCGCATGTCCCACTTGCCTCCATCTCGTCGCAGCACGACGGGCGCACCGCCGTGTGGCAGAAACGCCCTGTTCGTACTGCTATTGTCATTATCAGGTGTGTAGAGATTCCATGGTCGGAATGCTGACTCCTGCGCCCACACGGCACCTGGCAACATTTTCTAGTGCGCAAACACCGGCCGCCGCCTGCGTGGCGGGGCCGGTGTCAGGTTCGCGCACTAGCGGTTCCGGGCCAGGTACTCCTCGTAGGTGAGGCCCGTGGCATGCACCTTCTGTGCGAGCTCCTTGCCCAGGTAGCGCACGTGCCAGGGCTCGTACATGTAGCCCGTGATCTCCTCCTTGCCCTCGGGGTAGCGCACGATGAAGCCGAACTCGTGGGCGTGTGCGGCCAGCCACTCCGCCTCGGGGGTACCCGCGAAGCAGTCGTCGGCGGCGCACTCGCCCGTGCTGCCCGAGATGTCCATCGCCAGGCCGGTCTGGTGCTCGCTGTGGCCGGGCCGGGCGCTGTACCGCTCGGCATTCTCCAGGCCGTCAGCGCTGACGTAGGCCGTAAACAGCATCTCCTGGTACGCGTAGGAGCGGTAGCCGGAGACGCCCGCCAGGTAGATGCCGTCCTCCTCCGCCGCGGCGAACATTTCCTCGAGGGCGGCGGCGGCCTCGGCCCGCATCAGCCGGCGCTCGTGCTTCTCGGCGAAGATGAAGCGCACGTTGGGCTCCACCAGGTCGGGGGGCACGTAGTCGGGCGACAGGGCCCACTCCTTGTTGACCAGCACGTCGATGGCGTCGGGGTTGGTGACCATCTTGACCTCACGGCCGCCGCCGGAGGGCGAAGGCTCGGTCGAGGGATCGGAACCGGGTGCCGGAGCGGTGCCGGAGTCCGGGTCGGGCTGCGGCTCAGGATCCGACGGCTGCTGCTCTCCGGGCTCCTGCACGGAGGGCTCGTTCCCGGGGGCGGGGGTCTGCGGATCGGCCCCCACCGTGCAGCCGGCGAAGAGGGCGGCCGCGACCACGGCTAGCAGGCTGAGGCGGAATAGCTTCGTATGGGGGGACATCTGTTCACCTTCCTGCCAGTGACTGCGTTTCGCAAAGCGAATGACGTATGGTTAGACGTTCTGCGGCCGCCGTGCGGTTTCGCGAAACAGGGGCGGCAGCGCCGCCCCCGCTTCAGGCAAACTGGAGCGCTTCCCCCGCCCGTTCCCGGGCGAGGCGGAGCAGCAGATCGGCGTCCGCCGCCTCCGTGGGGTAGACCGCCGTCCCGACGCGGACCGGTCCCAGGACGGACTCCAGCCGCCGGACGACGGCCTCGGCGCCCTCGGCCTCGGTCTCGGGAAGCACGATCGCGACCTGGCGCGGCCCGATGCGCGCCACCAGGTCCGACTCCCGCAGGTTGCGGGCGATGGACTGGATCAGGCCCGGCACCTGCGCCTCGGCCAGGCCGGGAGGCAGGTGGAGGACCATCAGGCTCAGGTGCGACCGGGACCGGTCGGCCCGCTTCAACTCCCGGCGGACGTACTCCACCAGGTTCCACGACACCCGCCCGGCGGCGGCTTCCTGGCTGCACTCGTCGAGGCTCTCCTTGAGCCTCCGGAGCAGTACCGCCACGCTCCATGGCTTCGAGACAATGGTGTTGACGCCGGCGGCGACCAGCTCCACCACCAGCGGAATGGGCGGCGGCGAGGTGACCACCAGCAGCGGCGTACCCGACCAGGCGGGGTCGGACCGCATCTGGCGGATCAGGTCGAACACGTCGCCGGCGGGGAAGTGCAGCTCGGTGATGACAGCGCGCAGGGAGCCCGGTGCCGCCCTGGCAAGCAGTTCACCGGCATCGGCGAGGTTGTCGGCCTGGACGACTTCGTAACCTACCGCCTCGAGCACGCTTGCGGTGCGCTGGCGGTCCAGAAGCGACGGGTCCACCACCAGCAAACGTCCGTCTGGCCTCATGGGAGCACCTCCCGCTGTCACCTACCCGTCAGAATTGCACTTCGGCAAAGCAAAGCGCAATTCCTTCCGAATGGGTGCTTTGTCGGGAGGCCCGTCAATCACGGCTATGCGTTTGGAATCGTCACAAGCATAAAGGTCCTAGTGTGCATCGCTACGGAAGGAGGATAGCATGCCCACCATCGTATGGGCGATTGTCGGCGTCGGCTTCGTCGCTCCTGCCGTGGCCATCCTCGCGCTGGTCCTGGCCAACCGGTTCAGCAAGGGGAGCCCCGGCCGTGCCATCAATGCCTTCTGGGCGGTCCTCGCCGTGCTGCTGGCGGGCTTCCTCGGCTACGGCCTGCTGTCGCGCTGAGAGGAGGCCGCCCTCGAGACTTCACGCGTTCGGCCCGGGCAGCCGCTCGTCGCCGGCCCGCCGGGTGATGCGCTGCTCGTCCAGCCACTCCAGGAGCGGCAGGGCGTACTTGCGCGAGGTGCCCAGCAGGTCGCGGAACTCGGCGACGGTCACCCGGCCGTGCTGGCGCAGGTGCTCGCGGGTCCGGCGAACGGCCTCCTCCATGGCCGCGGCGGCCACGATCAGGTCGTCGCCCACCCGCACGGCCTCGCCCTGCTCCGTCAGGTAGATGATCACCTCTTCGGTGTCCCGGCCCGGCACCTGCTGCTTCAGTTCCGCCACCGACAGCGGGCTGAACCCGGCCTCTGCCACCTTGGCCCGCACGGCCTCGGCCAGGCGGGCCTGCTCCGCGTCCAGCGCGGGCGTGCGGCCGGGCAGGGCCAGGCGGTCGCGGACGACGCGCAGCTCGCCCGCGGCTTCCGCCGCCGCCACGAGCGCGGCGAACTCCTTGCCGCCGAGGCCGAGCCTGCGGCGCAGCTCCTCCTTGCCCAGGCCGGAGCGCAGGGGATGCTGGGCATAGAAGGCCTCAAGCTCAGCCCGTACCGCCTCGCAGAAGCGGCCGAAGCCGCGGCGGTGGATCCAGAGCCCACCCTCGAGCTCCCGCAGGTCGCCGGCCAGGCCGGGCAGTTCCGCCCGCAGCGCCTCCACGGGCACGCCGGTGCGCCTGGCCAGTTCGTTCAGGGGCAGCGGGGTCATGCCGGAGCGGAGCAGCGTCTCGGCGATCACGCCGCCGGTGCCGCCCGACTCCTTCACCTTGAGCTCGGCGATGGCCGCGGCGGCCTGCGAGCGCTTGTAGCCGGCATGCGGCTCAATGACGACGCCGCCGCCCATCGTGTGCACCGGGCTGTAGGAGCGGATGATGTACCGGTCGCCCCTGCCCACCACCAGGGGCTCCTCCAGCTTCAGCTGGACGTAGGCCGACTCGCCGGGAAGGAGCGCGTCGCCCTCCAGCAACAGCACCCGGGCGAGCGCCTCGCTGGTGCCGGTGTGCAGGTGCACCCGCTCGCCGTGCTTCAGCTCCCGCGACCACGACTCCAGCAGGTGGAGCCGCGCCGCGAACGAGGCGGTGGGCCGGAGGACCCCGGGTGCGCACAACACGTGGCCCCGCCTGACGTCCGACCGCTCGATGCCGGAGAGGTTGACCGCCACCCGCTGGCCGGCCTCGGCCCGTTCCACTTTCTCGCCGTGGACCTGCAGGCCGCGCACCCGCACATCGAGGCCGAGGGGCAGCAGTTCGAGCCGGTCGCCTTCCCGGATGATGCCGCCCACGAGCGTGCCCGTCACCACCGTGCCGAAGCCGGGGCGCACGAACGCGCGGTCGATGGGCAGCCGGGCGAAGGCGGTGGTGTCCTTGGGTTCGGTCTCCTCCAGCAGCGCGTCCACCGTGCGCAGAAGGTCCTGCAGCCCCTCCCCGGTGACCGAGGAGACCGGGCAGCAGGGCGCGTTCTCCAGGAAGGTGCCGGCCACGGCATCACGGATGTCGGCCTCCACCAGCTCGACCATCTCGGCGTCCACGAGGTCGATTTTGGTGATGGCGATGAGCCCCTTCTTCACCTCCAGGAGCCGGAGGATGTCCAGGTGCTCGCGGGTCTGGGGCATCACCCCTTCGTCCGCCGCCACCACGAGGATGACGGCGTCGATGCCGGTGATGCCCGCCAGCATGTTCCGGATGAACTTCTCGTGGCCCGGCACGTCAATAACCGCCGCACGGCGGCCGCTGGGCAGCGGGAAGGGGGCGAAGCCGATGTCGATGGAGATGCCCCGCTCCCGCTCCTCGGGGAAGCGGTCGGTCTCCACGCCGGTCAGGGCCCGGATCAGGGCGCTCTTGCCGTGGTCCACGTGGCCGGCCGTTCCGATGATGTAGTGCTTCATTGGGCCCTCCTTGAGGCCGACCGGCTGGGCCCGGTCGGCCGGATTACCGGCTGAGCGTCTGAGACCAGTCGTGGGCGGCCGACTCCTCCAGGTACCGCTCGCAGTCCAGCGCGGCCATGCAGCCCGACCCCGCGGCGGTGATCGCCTGGCGGTAGCGGGAGTCCTGCACGTCGCCGCAGGCGAAGACGCCCGGGATCGCCGTGCGGGCCGTGCCGGGCACCGTCTTGATGTAGCCCAGCTCGTCGGTCTCCAGCTGGCCCTTCAGGAAGTCCGTGTTGGGCTTGTGGCCGATGGCGACGAACATGCCGTCGGCCTCCAGCAGCCGCTCCTCGCCCGTGGCGTTGTCCCGGACCTTCAGGGCCCGGAAGCCCCGCTCGTCGGCAACGACCTCCACGGGCGTCACGTTCAGAACCCAGCTGATCTTCGGGTTCTGCCGGGCGCGCTCCTGCATGATCTTGGAGGCCCGGAGCTCGCTCCGCCGGTGCACCACGGTCACGTCGGCGAACCGGGTGAGGAAGTTGGCCTCCTCCATCGCCGAGTCGCCGCCGCCGATCACCAGGACCTTCTTGCCGCGGTAGAAGAAGCCGTCGCAGGTGGCGCAGGTGGAGACGCCGCGGCCGACGTTCTCCTTCTCTCCCGGGATGCCGAGCAGCTTGGCCGAGGCCCCGGTGGAGATGATGACGGCCTCCGCCTCGATCACGTCGGTCTCGTCGATGGTGATCCTGAAGGGGCGGGCGGAGAGGTCGATTCCGGTGGCGTAGCCCCTGCGGAACTCCGCGCCGAACTTCTCGGCCTGGCGGCGCATGTTGTCCATCAGCTCCGGGCCCATCACCCCGTCAGGGAACCCCGGGAAGTTCTCCACCTCGGTGGTCGTGGTCAGCTGGCCGCCGGGCTCGTTGCCCTCGACCACCAGCGGCTGGAGATTGGCCCGCGCCGTGTAGATCGCAGCGGTGAGGCCGGCAGGTCCGGTGCCGAGAATGACGACTTTGCGCACGAATGCTTCCTCCTACTGGAACCGGATTTGGACGCGATCGCCTGTGGCCGTTCCCGTCCATTCTACCAGTTAAGACGTCGCAGGGGTAGCCGCGGGATATGCCCCCGGGGGTATGCGGGAGTGCGCCGCCTCAGCCCCCGGGGGGCATGCGGCGGGTCCACCGCCCCAAGGCGCGCCGAAAACGCGGACGCAGAGGTCCGCGTTTTCGGCTCCAAGCCCGGAGAACCAGCTCCGGGCGCCTCCACCCGCACGGACGTACCGGGCGCCCGGCCGTCCGAACGGCCCTGGCGGAGCGCCGCCGGAACCCTTTCGGCCCGATAGGGCGAATCCGCCGCCTTGCGGGGAGGCCGGCCCCACCTGCGTTGGTCGGGCAGCGGCCTCGCTGTTAGATTCCCCGGGCCGTCCGCCGGCTATGCGCGCGCCGCGGCGGTTCGGAATCGGGTCGCGGCCCAATGCGAATCCGGTTATGGTCTGATAGTATATTGGGATGAAACATACCTGAGCAAGAAGGAGTAACGATGGCAGCACGCACGCGTCTTGGCGTCTGGTGGCGCATGCTCCGGCCGTTCACCCTGGTGGCCAGCGTGGCCCCGGTGTTGGGCGGCACGGCGCTCGCCTACGCAGAGGGCGGCTTCCACGCCGGCCGGTTCTGCGCCTTTCTGCTCGCGGCGATCCTCATCCAGTCCGCGACCAACATGTTCAACGAATACTTCGATTACGTGCGGGGGCTCGACACGCGCGAGCACGTCGGCATCGCGGGCACGATCGTGCGCGACGGCGTCTCGCCCCGGCTGGTGATCAGCCTGGCGTGGGCGTTCCTGGGCACCGCAGTCGCGCTGGGGCTCTACATCGCAGCCACCAGCTCCTGGTGGGTCTTCGGCGTGGGGCTGCTCTGCCTCGGCGTCGCCTTCCTCTATTCGGGCGGGCCGCTGCCCCTCTCCTCCACCCCGCTGGGCGAGCTGGCCGCCGGCCTCTTCATGGGTCCCGTGATGATCGTGCTGATCTACTACACGCAGGCGCTGCGGGTGACCGCCACCGCGGTCTGGGTCGCGGTCCCCATCGGCCTGATGATCGGCGCGATCCTGCTGGCCAACAACATCCGGGACATCGAGGCGGACCGGGCCGGCGGGCGCCACACCCTGCCCATCGTGCTCGGCCGGACGGCGGCCGTGGGCGTGCTGGCCGGCGCCTTCGTCCTGGCGTACGGCGTCACCCTCGGCCTGGTGGCCGCCGGGCGCCTCAGCCCGTGGGCGCTGCTGGTGCTGCTGTCGCTGCCCTCGGCGGTCCGGCCGGTGCGCCTCTTCCTCCGGGAGCGGGAACCTGCCCGGCTCCACCCGGCGGTCAAGGGCGTGGCGCAGGTGCTGGCCCGCTTCGGTGCGCTGCTGGTGCTGGGGCTCCTGCTCTCGGTCTGGGTGTAGGGCGCCGCAGACCCGTCAGTGCCGCACCGCCGAGGCGGCCACCAGCAGGTCGATCTGGCGGTCGAGGATCTCCGGCGGGATCTGCGCCTGCATGGCCTTGGACACCATCTGCAGGTAGGCGCCGGAGTTGGGGTGCCTGAGCACCAGCTGCAGCAGGGAGTCCACCGGACCGGGATCCCCGTGGATCAGGAAGTTCACGGGCACCTGGAAGCGCTCGCACAACAGGTCGACGAGCTCGGGAGACGCGGCCCTGCGGCTGGCCAGGATGTCGGCCAGCTGCTCCGGGTTCAGGCCCAGCAGGTCCGCCAGCCGCTGCGCCGGCAGGACACCGGCGAGCTGCCGCATGCACCAGAGGGCCCGCTGCTCTACAGTTGTTTCGCGCAGTTTTATGATTTCACTGGGTTTTGATTCTGCGATGCGGCTGCGCCAGAGCCATTTGTAGTCTGCGTCCGCGCCGCCGGGGGGCGTGTCGTCTGCCAGGAGCTGATCCAGGGGAACCTGTAGGGCGGCGCTGAGTCGGGTCAGCGTCTCGATCTGCGGGTTCGCCGTCAACCCGTGCTCCACGTTGTATAAGACGGAGTATGGTATCCCTGCTGCCTCGGCCAGGGCCTTGATGGAACGGAATCCCCTGGCCCGGCGCAGGTGACGAATCCGGCTGCCGAGAGACATTCTCCTCCTCCTCCACAATCTCTGCGTAAATATTAGCATATCTCGGCATCGATCTGCAAACAGATAAATCCGCACCAGAATCGACACGCGCTATCGTCCTGGTGATACAAATGAGTTGAACCAGAATTGTATCTCTGGTAAGATATCCACTACAAATGTTCTATAGCTACAGACCGCACTTGGCGAACACTCGCTTGCGACATTCCATACGGGGAGGGGGCTGAGCGGATGCAGACGCTGAGTCAGAGGCTGGCGCAGGCCATGGAGCGCCTCGAAGACGAGGAACTGGCGGGTCTGTTGGCGGAAGTGCAGCAGGTTCTGGAGGAGATCGAATCCGAGGACCCTATCGGCCGGGCGATTTCCACACTGAGCGTATCGGAGGAAGCGGTGCTGAAGTCGCTCCTGGAGAGCGTACCCAACGAGCGGACCGTGCAGGTCGTCACCTCGCAGATCGCGGACCAGACGGGGATCTCCCGGTCATCGGTTGTGTCGGTGCTGCGCCGCCTGCAGTCGGCCGGGCTCCTCGAGACCCGGTCGCTGGGGACGAAGGGCACGCACATCGTGTTCCGCCGGGGGATCCGACCCTACGACATCCTCAGGCGGCTGAAGCCAGTGCACGTGTAGGCGGCGTCACAGAAGGGGGGCTGTCCCAAAAGTCATCGAGGATGACTTAGGGACAGCCCCCTTTTCTTTTTGTCTAAATACAAAAGAAGCCGCCCTTCTGTTACAATGGAA